>DASSHD010000331.1:0-9395 GCA_035693085.1 Hanamia sp.
GCGGAACACTTGTACAGCCCCACAGCACACGACCAGGGTTCATGGGTGGCTATGACTTTTGACGATAAAGGCAGGATGATTGCCTCTGACCAGTATGGATATTTATATCGGATAACCATTCCACCCGTGGGATATGATACAACTAAGGATTCTGTAAAAGTAGAAAAGTTGCTGGTGAATATGCCGGGCGATACCTCCAAAGCCAGGGTAAAAATGGGATTGGCTCATGGCCTGCTGTATGCGTTTCACAGCCTTTACGTAACTGTAAATGATGAAGGAGAAGGCGACACCCTTACCCGGCCAAGTGGCCTTTACCGTATTCAGGATACGAACGGCGATGATGAGTATGATAAAATTACTTTGTTAAAAAGATTTAATGGACAGGGAGAACATGGACCTCATAATGCAGTATTATCTCCCGATAAAAAATCAATTTATGTAATTGCGGGAAATTTTACCGATTTGCCAAAAATGGATAATTACAGGTTGCCTGATACGTGGAAAGTGGATAATTTATTCCCTTTACTCTTAGATCCTAATGGATTTGGAAATGATCGTGAGCCGCCCGGAGGATGGATTGCCAAGACTGATTCTACCGGCACAAACTGGGAGTTGATTAGCTCCGGTTACCGCAATCCTTTTGACATGGCCTTTAATGAGGATGGCGAATTATTTACTTTTGATTCTGACATGGAATGGGATATGGGCCTGCCATGGTATCGGCCAATCCGCGTAAATCATGTTACCAGCGGTAGCGATTATGGATACAGGGAAAATGATGAAAAATGGTCTCCTGCCTATCCGGATAATTTACCCGCAGTAATAAATGTTGGCCAGGGATCTCCCACTAATGTGATGAGTGGTATGAATGCCCGCTTCCCGGAAAAATATCGCAGGGGCCTCTTTACCTTCGATTGGAGCTATGGCATCATATACCATTTTGATCTGATTCCCCAAGGCTCGTCCTACACCGCGAAAGCCGAAGAATTTATTTCCGGTTCACCTTTGCCATTAACAGATGGCGCCATCGGCCCGGATGGGGCTATGTATTTTCTTACCGGTGGCCGCAGGATTACATCAGATCTTTATCGAATTTATTACGGAAACAATACATTAAAAAATGACCCTTTACCGCCGCCCCGGGAAACCGAAGCTGCGCGCCAGGCCCGAAAAATCAGGCAACAATTAGAAAGCTTCCAGGAAAAACCAGATCCTACCGCTCTTGCCATAGCCTGGCCCTATTTAAAAGATACGGACCGGTTCATTCGCTATGCCGCCCGAATTGCAGTAGAACATCAACCGGTAAGTGAATGGCAGGATAAAGCGTTATCAGAAAAGGATCCGGTTATCTTAACCCAAGCCATGTTAGCATTAGCCCGTAATGGTAATAAGAATGTTGAGACGAAGATATTAAATGCGCTGATGGCAGTCAATTATGATGTATTTTCCGTGCCCCAGCAGATAGACTTTTTGCGTTCTATTGAAGTAACGCTTTTCAGAATGGGAAAACCTGATGCTGGTCTGAATAAGCGGCTAATTGCGTGGCTGGATCCTAAATATCCTGCAGCTACCAATGAATTAAACCGCTCCTTAAGTAAGATACTAGCGTACATAGGAGACCCTGATATTGTGAAGAAAACGATTGCCCTGATGGCTGTTTCAAAAGATGATACTTCTTATCAAAAAACGGCTACCCAATCCTCTGACCTTATACTGCGTAACCAGCAATATGGAATGGATGTCGCTAATATGTTGGCCAATCATCCGCCTGAGCAGCAAATATATCTTGCGATTGTGTTAAGCCCGGTTAAAACCGGATGGGATTCTGAAACACGAGAGCAATATTTTAAATATTTTCATACTTTCCTGGAAAAGAGAGGAGGCAACAGCTATACAGGTTATATTAATATGGCGAGAAAGAATGCGTTGAAAAATGTTCCTAAAGCACAGATGAATTATTATGACAGTTTATCCGGGAAATCGCTTTTAAACAAAGCGGGCATTCACCTGGCCGACAATACTATAATGCCAAAAGGCCCCGGAAGAGACTGGACTGTGGACGAAGCACTTCCCTACATGCAGAATTTATCGGGGAGAGATTTTGACAGTAGCAGGGGGATGTTTATTTCAGTCTCATGCAGTTCATGTCATACCATGAACGGAGAAGGTGGCTCCATTGGCCCCGATCTCACACAATTAGGTACCCGCTTCTCTGCCAAAGATATTCTTGAGTCTATTATTGAACCAAGCAAAACCATATCCGATCAATATGCAGCCACTGATTTTTATTTAAAAGACGGAACCACGGTGATAGGAAGACTCATCAGGGAGGATAAGAATAAATATTATGTTTCTCAAAATCCATTCGCGCCCGAGATGCTAAGAGAAGTACTGAAGAGTGATGTCGCATCTACAAAACTTTCGGATATTTCTATTATGCCCCCGGGACTTATAAACAGTATGAACCCCGAAGACCTTAAAAACCTGATGGCATACTTAATGTCGGGCGGCGATAAAAACAATAAGGTATTTAAAACAAGATCTAAATAAACTAAATATAGGAGAATATAAAGTTGAAAGCTCAAAACTGGAAAGGGAAAATATCCAATTCAAAACAAATAGGAGGTATTGAAACTTCTGTAATTGACAATGGCTCAGGACGTGGCTCCCGTATAGCATGGATAAATACCGGAACAGGATTAAGGTATAAAGTGGTTATTGACAGAGCAATGGATATTGCTGATGCATTTTATAACCAACATAGCCTGACCTGGTTGAGCGGATTAGGCGTTAGCACTCCTCAGCCTTTTTCTAGCAAGGGGCTGGATTGGTTACAAACATTTGGAGGAGGATTGCTTGTTACCTGCGGGCTTACTCATATTGGCGGCCCCGAATCTGATGAATTTGGAGAACGGGGTCTTCATGGACACATAAGCAATATTCCGGCAGAGATTGAATCAATTATTCAGCCTGATCCCCTGATCGGTGAAATGGAAATGAGTATCACCGGAAGAGTAAAACAAACGAAGATATTTGGTCCTTTTCTTGAGTTGAAACGCACCATATCCGGAACACTTGGAAAGCCCGTTATTCGCATTCATGATGAAGTAACCAATCGCGGGAATACCACTGTTCCACACATGATATTGTATCATTGTAATTTTGGCTGGCCATTAGTAGATGAAGGGACTGATATAATATGGAACGGGAAATGGCAATATTCACGAGGTGATGGTAAAGAAGAAATATTTAAAGAATCAAATAATTTCCGCAAGTGCCCGACTCCGATGAAATCGCACAATGGAGCGGGAGAAGAAGTGGCATTTATTGATATCAATCAGGATGAAAATAATTTTTCTTATTGCGGCTTGCATAATTCTAAAATAGGAATAGCCGTAGCGATGAAATTCAAAAAAGAACAATTGCCTTGGTTAACCAACTGGCAACACTGGGCCGAAGGCGAATATGTAACCGGGCTGGAGCCAGGATCAAATCCTTGCTGGGGGCAGGCTAAGTCCAGGAAGGAAGGTACTTTGATACAATTAGCCCCGGGAGAAAAGAGAAATTACGACCTGGAAATCGAAATATTAAATGATAAAGAAGAAATTGAAGAATTTATTAAAAAGGCATCATTAAAAAATTAAAAACAAATTTTTTTAAGCTATGGAAAAAGGAATTTTAGCATCACAGGCATTGGAACAGGGAAAAGGAATTTTGAGGTTGGCCCCCAACTGGGTACCGCGATCTTTTTGCGTCCCCGGCCGAAGAATAAAATTGCATCCTGATGATTATTATGTTTTGGGGGGCGAACGCGGTGGAATTGATGAACGATGGTTTTCCTCTACCACGCCTGCAAAAAATGGCCCGTTGACCGGCGAGCACGAGGGATTGAGTTTTATTGTATTTAATAATGGCGATAAGGAAGAATTGCTTTTATTGAAAGATGCTGTGGACGATTTGAAAGGCGCATTGATTGGTGAACGCTTATGGAACGAATATGAAAGCTGGCCAATGTATTCGAAGTTTTTTGACAACATGGGGCCACTGCCGCATCATATTCATCATAATGATGAAAAAGCCGCATTAATCGGGCAAAAAGGCAAACCCGAAGCTTATTATTTTCCACCGCAGCTCAACAATCATGGTGGTGATTTTCCTTATACTTTTTTTGGCATTGCACCGGGTACCACTAAAGAACAAATCCGCGAGTGCCTGGTAAACTTTACGAAAGGTGATAACAAGATTACTAATTTTTCGCAGGCTTTCCGTCTTGAATCGGGAACCGGCTGGGATGTGCCTCCCGGAATGTTGCACGCACCGGGAAGTATGTGTACTTACGAACCGCAAAAAGCATCAGATGTGTTTGCCATGTATCAATCGCTGGTGAATGAAGCGATCATCCCGGAAGAATTGTTGTGGAATGGAACACCAAAAGATCAAATAGGCAACTTTGATGCCCTGATGGAGGTAATAGATTGGGAGCTGAATGTGAATCCTAATATTTTGGAAACGCGTTTTATGAATCCGAAGCCCGTGAGATCTGTGGAAGAAATGCACGCCGAAGGATTTATTGAAAACTGGATTTGCTACCGCTCACACGCTTTCAGCGCGAAAGAATTAACCGTACAACCCGGTGCAACCGTTACAATTAAAGACAGTGCGGCTTACGGTATGATTATGATGCAGGGACATGGAACGATGGGTGTTTGGGAGGTAGAAACTCCGGCGCTTATCCGGTATGGACAGTTGACTCACGATGAATATTTTGTAAGCGAAAAAGCAGCAAAAGAAGGCGTTACAATCGTCAATAAGTCCGCTACAGACCCAATCGTGATGCTGAAACATTTTGGCCCGGAGAATCCGGATTTGGAATTAAAATAAGAATTCTTATTAAATGTTGGTTTACTGTGTTTTGGCTTTCTAGACTTTCTAAACATTCTAAACCATCTAAACTTCCTAATCGCATGTTTCTAAAATTGAAGTAAATTGAACTATTGTAATTGATAAATAATAAAAACAGTTTTTAATATGAATGAAAATAATTACCCCAGGCTTCACAATGCCACCTGGCCGGGCATTGTAGGGAAAGGTGATGGTTCAGAACCTATCATCTCTTTAGATACTTTGCTTGAGTTAACTGCTAAAGCTGAAGTAAACGGAATAAAGTTTGACGGCATTGACATAGATCTTTTCGATGATCATATAAGACTTTACAGCACTGATGATGAGATAAAAAAGCTGGCCGAAAAAGTTTCATCCTATAATTTGGAGATCGGAAGTATCGTAGCCCCTATCTGGCCTCCCACCGGCGGTTCTGCTATGGGCAGCAAGGAAGACCGGGCCCGTTTTGTAGAAGTAGTTCGCAAGGCCAGCCGCTTTGGAAGCAAGCTACGTGAATTGGGCGTCCGTCCTTCCGGGATTGTCCGGATTGATTCTGCCACCAGCCCTGATGAATGGTTGAAAGACCCTGTTAATAATACAAAATTAATTGCCCAGACTTTTCGGGAAGCATGCGATGCAGCCAATGAATTTGGTGAACAACTGGCTGCGGAAGGCGAAATCTGCTGGGGCGGCATGCACAACTGGAAGGCGATGATTGAGACACTTGAAACCGTAGATCGTCCCAATATTGGTTTCCAGGCCGATATGGCACATACGCTGTTATATCTCTTAGGCGTGAACAGTCCCGAAGACAGGATACTTCCCAAACATTTTGACTGGAACGACCGCGATACTTTTCATTCTGCACTTAAAAAACTTACTGATGCCCTGCGACCATGGACAATTGATTTTCATGTTGCCCAAAACGATGGAACTGTTTTTGGTTCTGGAGCACATGATAAGACGGGCCGCCATTGCCAGGCTTTGGACCCGAATGGAAAGCTGGACATTCCTCATGATGCAGGCTATTGGCTTCGCGATGAAAACGGTAACCTTACCAAAAAGATGAGACATATCTGTTGGGACGGATGTATGTTCCCTAATGAGGTGATGAAAAGACAGCAAACCTGGAATGATATTCTTGGAACAATGATCAAAGTGCGCCAGGCGCACGGATGGTATGAAGCAGAATAAAAGATGGTACAAAATATTTTCTTGAAATAAACCTGGATGAATTATGAGCAAAAAAAAAGAAATCGGAATTGGATTAATCGGATGTGGTTTTATGGGGCGTACTCATTCAAATGCTTACAACCGCATACCTAATTTTTTCCCGGAACTCGAATATCGGCCGGTGCTAAAAGCGGTCTGCGCGCGCAGCGAAGACAAGGTACGTGCCTTCGCAGAACAGTGGGGTTATGAAACCGTGGAAACCGATTGGAAGAAAATGGTTAGTCGTGATGATATTGATGCAATAGATATTTGTACGCCCAACAATACCCATGCAGAAATAGCGATAGCCGCAGCGAAAGCAGGCAAGATGGTTTTAACCGAAAAACCGCTTGCACGGAATCTTAGCGAATCTCAGCAAATGGTAGAAGCGGTAGAAAAAGCGGGTGTAAAAAATACGGTTTGGTATAATTATAGACGTCTGCCTGCTGTTACGTTGGCTAAACAAATTATTGATTCTGGAAAACTGGGAAAAATATTTCATTACCGCGCCAACTTTCTGCAGGACTGGACCATCAGCGCTGATGTACCACAAGGAGGAGAAGGACTTTGGCGAATGGATGCTGCAGTTGCAGGCTCTGGTGTTACAGGCGACTTGCTTGCGCATTGCATAGATACCGCTATTTGGTTAAATGGAAGTATAAAAGATGTTTCTGCCATGACAGAAACATTTATCAAAGAACGTGTACATCAATTGACAGGAAAAATGCAAAAGGTCAGTATTGATGATGCATGTATTTTTCATTGTCATTTTAAAAATGGTTCACTCGGATTATTTGAATCCACCCGTTATGCACGCGGGCACAAAGCGCTTTATACTTTTGAAATCAATGGAGAGCATGCTTCTATTCGCTGGGATTTGCACGACCTGAACCGGCTGGAATATTTTGATCATTCAGATGAATCGAAATTACGCGGGTGGCGTTCCATTCATGTAACAGATGGCGATCATCCTTATATGGATAAATGGTGGGTGCCGGGATTGGGAATCGGTTACGAGCATTCGTTTATCCACCAGGCTGCTGATTTTTTTAAAAGTCTGGAAACAGGTGAACCGTGTTCGCCCACTTTTAAAGAGGCCTTTGAAACCCAGCAGGTTTGCGAAGCAGTTCTCGAATCAGCAGCTACAAAAAGCTGGAAAGATACGGGGGCAGTATAAAATTAGCCAGCGTTGATAATAGGTTATAAAAGCGAATTGGATTTTTCTTGAATAAAAATTAAAATAAAAAATTACTTAACCAATCAATTATCGTCATGTACAAAAATGTAAAATCTTTCGTGAACTTATGTTCTATTTTGGTGTTACTCGGCTGCCTGTTATTTAGTTGCCAATCGTCAGAAACTCCTGATTCGGATCAAGCCAAAGTAACCACACAAGATTCTACAGGATTCGTATCCATGTTTGATGGGAAAACGCTTAGCGGATGGGAAGGAGATACTGCCGTATGGCATGTAGAAGATGGCGCAATTGTAGGACAGATCACTGCGGCATCTACACCGCTTAAAGCCAATTCTTTCCTGATATGGAAAGGAGGAACCCCGTCAGATTTTGAGCTTACAGGAGAATATGAAATTTCGCCGGAAGGGAATAGTGGTATTCAATATCGTAGTGAAGAAGTGGAAGGAGTTCCATTCGGATTAAGAGGTTATCAGTTTGACATTGATGGAGCCAATACCTATACCGGTCAAAATTATGAAGAGCGGGCCAGAGATATCATAGCATTTCGCGGACAGAAAGTTACACTTCCAATAGTAACCGAACCTATTGAGAATCTCGCTAAAAACAATGTATGGTCAGCTTCAGTCGTAACAGGTTCTCTTGGTAGCGCTGACTCTTTGAAAGCACTCATACATGATGGCTGGAATAAATTGCGTATTGTAGCGAAAGGAAATCATTTGCAACATTATGTGAATGGCGTTTTAATGTGTGATGTTACTGACAATGATACTACCAACCGCAAAGCATCAGGCTTGATTGGTTTGCAAATGCACGCCGGCCACATTATGAGAGTGGCCTTCAAAAATCTTCAGATTAAAGAAATAAAATAGAATTGCAATAAGGTTAGAATTGAGGCATCAGTAAAGAAAGTTTTAAGCCCTTTTTATATTTTGATTGAATGATTTTGCTTTTCGAAAATTGATGTTTTGAGCCACAGTTAAAAAGGAATTATTAAACTTTCAAAAGAAAAGTATTTTATATTTGTCTCAACGAATTGCTTTCTTCAAAACTTTAAACTTCGTTCAAAATATAAATAGCTAAAACAAGCAGAATACGAGGGTTCGAAATATGAAAGTCATAAATAATATTTGATGTTCAGAATATGCGTAGGCACTTGATAATGGACAATCAAAAATTAAAACATAATAATTTTTATTCAATTACCATTTTTAAAAAATCCTAATAAAACAGTTATGGAAAAAACAATCAAGCCCGACAAATTATTTGTAGCAAGCTGCCTTGCACTTTTAGTTACCTCTTTATCATTTGGCATACGCGCCGGAACTATGAATGCCCTTATGGTTGAGTTTCATTTGGATGGCAAACAAATGGGATTAATAGCCGGTACCGCTTTTTGGGGCTTCCCTTTGGCTATCATTATCGGCGGAATGATTGTGGACATTGTGGGCATGAAACGCCTCCTGTTACTCGCCTTCTTTCTTCATTTAATTGGGATTATTTTTACTGTTTTTTCGACTGGCTTTTTTAGTTTGTATATTTCAACCTTGTTTATAGGAATCGCAAATGGAGTGGTAGAAGCAGCCTGTAACCCGCTGGTGACTTCCATCTATCCCCAAAATAAAACCACCAAATTAAACCATTTCCATTTTTGGTTTCCTGCGGGGATCGTTATTGGTACACTCGTTTCATTTGGTTTTGCAAACATAGGTTGGGGCTGGGAATTGCAGGTAGCTACTATGTTAATTCCTACTCTAATTTATGGGTACTTATTTTTCAGGCTTGATTTCCCGGTAACAGAACGTGTGTCCTCCGGGGTATCCACTAAAGATATGTATAAAGCGATTTTAAATCCACTCTATATATTTTTATTCATCTGCATGTTAGGTACGGCTATAACAGAGCTTTTTACAAATCAATGGGTAGGTGTATTACTTCAAAATGTAACCAAGAGCGCTATATTAGTATTGGCACTGGTGGCTGCCGTACAGGCATTTGCCCGTAGTGTCGCCGGCCCTGTGGTACACCGGGTATCTCCTGCAGGGTTATTGCTGATGTCAGCGATCATTTCTACTATTGGAATCTATCTGTTAGGAACCTTAAGCGG
>DASSHD010000332.1:0-13520 GCA_035693085.1 Hanamia sp.
GGGATGGGCTTGAAGGGAAATGTTTGCTTTATTATTCGCACAAGGATGTGGCCAAACTCGAACATCTGATGCGTGATAAATCGTTAACGGAACGCGAAATAGGGGCGCAATTAATTAATGAAACGGTTGCTTATTCAGAAAGTGCCGTATGCCGCAGAAAGATGTTGTTAAATTATTTTGGAGAAATTTATGACAAAGATAACTGCGGCGGCAAATGCGATAATTGTAAAAAGCCAAAGGAACTCATAGAAGCCAAATCAGAAACTCTGATTGCCTTAAAAGCCATACGTTCGCTGGAAGAAAGATTTCCCATCACCTATATCATTCCTGTAATTATAGGCAAATTGAATCCGCAGATAAAAATGTATCGTCACGAAGAAAAGCCTGAATTCGGAACCGGAAAATATAAGGATGAACATTTCTGGAATTCGCTGATAAGACAAATGCTGCTTGAAAATATTATTCAAAAGGATATTGAAGATTATGGGGTATTAAAAATTACCAAAAAAGGAGATTCATTTCTAAAAAAGCCAACGTCATTTAAGATAGCATTAAACCATATCTATGAAACGGATGGAGATGAGGATGATGACGATGGAGAAACCAGCGAGGCCGCGGCTGCAGATGAAAAGCTAATTCAATTATTAAAAGACCTGAGACAGCAGGAAGCCAAAAAGCGCAATCTGCCTCCTTTTGTTATATTTCTTGAAAACAGCCTGATAGATATGGCTACATTATATCCTACTACTTTAAAAGAACTGGAAAAATGCCAGGGGGTAAGTGTAGGAAAAGCTTTGAAATTCGGAAGGTCATTTGTAAATCTTATTGAAAAATATGTAGAAGAAAATGATATCGAAAAGCCTGATGATTTTGTAATGAAAAGCGTCGTAAATAAAAACAATAATAAAATTTTTATTATCCAAAACGTGGACAAAAAAATGCCTTTGGAAACAATTGCCAAAAACAAAGCGCTAAAACTTGGCGAGCTTCTTGAAGAAATGGAAACAATTGTCGCCAGCGGAACAAAATTAAATCTGGATTATGCTATTGAAGACCTGATGGAAGAATATGAAAGAGATGAAATAATAGATTATTTTAAAGGTTGCGAAACTTCCAGTCTTGAAACAGCGAAAGAAGAGCTTTCGGATGGTAACTATACCTTAGAACAATTAAAGATCATGCGCATTAAGTTTTTGTGCGAGTATGGTAACTAATGTCGGATGAAAAATGAATTTTTATTTTAAATGAATAATTCTATTTTTGCCGCCCGTTCGTTGGTGCGGTAGCTCAGTCGGTAGAGCAAAGGACTGAAAATCCTTGTGTCGGCGGTTCGATCCCGCCCCACACCACAAAACCCCTTTATCGGGGTTTTTGTTTTACCAAGCCAAAAGAGCCAAATGATTGTTTAACGAATGTATTTTTTAAAAAGAATATACCCGAATTTACCCGCGGAATAATCATTTTCAGAATCTAAATAGCAATCTATTTATTTTTCCTCCACTCAGAAATTGAATTTATTAATTGATTCCCTCTTACTAAAATTTTCAGTCCGTTTCTTTTTAATGAAATGGAGGGGCGTTTTTCTACGTAATTATCAATATCAGATTTATAGGCGGAAATAATGTCTTTATAAGAAAGTATCCCAATAATATTATTATCTTCTTTGGAAATAACGGGTAACAAATCAACATTTTCTTTTGCCATTAATTCTACTGCTCCACGAAGGCTACTGTCAGCAGCAACGGAAACATTATTTCGTTTGATCAATGTTCCTACTAATTTATCCGGCGGATGATGATTGCTGAATAAATTGGAAGAACTGATAATTCCACTAAACTCATTTTTATTACTCACTATAATAAAATAATTACTGTTATAATCTTTTTCTCTTTCAAGCCACTGGCGTACTTCGCCTATCTTATTTTCTTCATTTATCATCAATCCATTTTCACTCATTACTTGTTTTACATTAATTGACTCCAAAATATCCGGTTCATAAGAATCCGGAGTTTTTACGCCGCGCCGTGTAATTTTCTCTGTCATGATTGTATTTTCCATCAGGAAAAAAGAAACGACATAAGAACCAATACAACCTGCCAAAAGTGGCAGTAACGCATTCGATTGCCCTGTTGCTTCCAGGGCAAAAATAACAGAGGTTATAAGTGCACGTGAAGCTCCCGCAAACATGGCCGCCATAGCTACCAAGGCTGCGAGTGATAAAGTAATTCCGGAGTGAGGAAAGAAATAAAGAATCGCACTTGCCAATAAAATACCAGCAGCGCCGCCAATAGTAAATAAAGGCGCTAATGTGCCGCCTGATGTTCCACTACCAAGTGCTATGGCCCACGAAATAAATTTAAAAATACATAAAGACCAAATCACTTTTAGCGTTAGGTCTCCGGACAAAACATCCGTAATATTCTCATATCCAACACCAAGAGTCCTGGGCGCAAAATAACCGAAAATTCCAACGAAAAGGCCCCCAATAGCCGGAAACCACATCCAATGAACCGGCAATTTCTCAAAACTATCTTCAATATAATAAACAATTTTAGTAGTAAATACTGAGATAAAGCCCATTATAATTCCTAAAATACTATAAACAAAAAGCGCTCTATTGGATGGAGCTTCTATCAAATGCCCAACAGGAAAAACAGGTCCGGCTTCAAAAAGAAAATGGTGCCCGGCAGCGCCGGTAATACATGCTAAGGCAACAGGTATCATTGATCGTGGTGAAAATTCAAATAACAATAATTCTATTGCCAAAAATATACCGGCTATCGGCGTACCAAATATAGCCGCCATGCCCGCAGTAGCCCCGGCCGCGAGTAAAATTTTTCGTTCATTATGAGAAACTCTTGCAATCTGCCCCAGCATAGATCCCAATGCTCCCCCCGTAGCAATGATAGGACCTTCTGCGCCAAACGGGCCGCCTGAACCGATGGCAATTGCTGAAGAAATAGGTTTCAGGTATGTTATTGTAGGTTTTATCTTACTTTGATTGGTTAATATTTGTTCCATTGCTTCAGGAATTCCATGTCCCCGGATTGCCTTGGAACCGTAAAGTGCCATAAGCCCAACAATAACGCCTCCAATTGCCGGTACTATTATTACCCACAAACCCAATGAATTTTCTGCCGGAGTTGCATGAGCAATGGAAAACTTGCCATAAAAAGAAACATTAGTAATAAAATAGATAAGATAGACTAAAAACTTAGCAATAAAACTGATGGCCACAGCAATAGCTACCGCCATTGCCGCAACGGTAAAAAGCCTTTTTTTATTTTGAGAAAACTGCGGCTTTATACCTTCTGCTTCTAAAGTTGGTTTTAGAGAAACAGAGATGGGAATGCCTTTTTTAAAAATGTTTTTTTCAATCATCTAAGAAAAGAAATTTATTTTATTTCTATGGCGGCAAATTTATGTGCAGAATAAATAAATCCCAAAAGTCATTTTATTATAGATAAAGCAGTGATAAACACTTCTAAAAATATTTAGGTTAAATACCAGCTAAAATTTTAATTTGAAGGATGCTATTTTTATTAAAAAGATAAGAATAAAGGTTATTTCCTGTTTTGCTGTAGGAAGAAATGCTGCATCGCACCCAAAAATATTTGAGTATTATTTATCTGTCTGGGAAATAGAAATCTTTAAAATAAGCTTGTTTACTGTTAAAAGGCTCAATGCCTCCTCAGCTATATCAAACTATTTGCAGCATTATTTCTATAATGACTTATTTTATATTGAAACATTTCAGCCATTTTATTCGCGCGCCACATCGCCTCTTTGGCTATCTCGCCAGCAAAGAGCTCATCTAAAGTTTGTGAAAATAAAGTAAGCCACCTATCGAAATGTTCTTTCTCTACAGGTAGTTGTGCATGTGGTGGAAACGGGCTTCCATAGTAAGTATGTTCCCCCAGCAAAACAGTTTGCCAAAAGGTGTACATTTTTGCCAAATGCTGAGGCCAGCGGTCCTGAATACGCTCATCAAAAATAGGCCCTATCAATTGATCTTCTCTTACTTTACCATAAAAGGTATCTACCAAATTTTTTACATCTTCAAGTTCTAAGATGTCTTTTTTATTCTCTGTCAATGTGCAAATAATTGTGTTACTAAATAATAAATAGCCCATGCTCCGATCAGTATGTGGATTATCCATATCCATCCGGGAATACTACGTGGGACTTCACTTCCACTTATAAGAAATACTTTTTGATCTCCTTTTCCATAAGCATTGATCATCAATGGTATTACCCCATCTACTACCTGGTTGTCATGTAATCCTTCTACCGAAATATCAGGACCATTACGAACAATGAATGGTATTTTCCGGGTTCCTTCTTTTCCATTAGGATCTTTACTAACTATACGCAGATAGTGTTCTCCATCTACCAGCTTACTGGTATCAAGCTCAAAATTAATGGGCGATTGAAATGACCCCACAGGCTGTTGGTCATCATCAATAAAAACGATTATGGTACTGGTAGCTTCCATATTCAAAAATTTAAGATAGTTCTTTTAATATGGTTTTCTTCTTTTTCTCCGGGCTTAATAACCCATTTAATACTGTAAAAAAGCGTAATCAATACAATAAGAGCGGTTATACCACCTGCTAAATAATCCCAGTTGCTTCTGGGGCCTGATCCATGTTGTGCCAGGCCTCTTAAAACTTTTGGCGTCTGTGCTTCACACATAGGGCAGGCAATTGCTGTAATGCCGAGTATGATGATTGGAACTAATAAAAGTATCTTTTTCATATTCAATAATTTTTATAAAAAAATTCTATTTCTTCACAGCATCCATGAGTTTTTGAATCTCATCAGTTGTTACCTTTTTTGCATTATTTCCCCAACTTGTTTTTTCATGATTCATTATGGCCGAGATTTCTGCTGCTGATAAATTGTTGGTGGTACCTATCGGCGGCATTGGGCCATACCCCTGCGATTCAAGTCCGGTGTATCCGTTCATAATTATGTTTACCATTAATATTGCACTGTCACTTAAAACAATATTACTTCCTTTTAAAGCAGGAAAAGCACCCTTCAAGCCTTCTCCGGTTGGCTGGTGGCAAGCCTGGCAATTAGCTGTATATAAGGCTGCGCCGTCTAATTCTGCAGGTGCCGCTGCCCCACCTTGTACAGCTTGTTTTACTTCTTTTTTATACAAAAATTCTTTTGGCTGCATCCCGGCAGGCAATTTTACCTGCTTCAGCGATAACAGGTAGGCTACTAAATCCAGGGCTTGGGGGGTTGCAACGATTTTTCCTTTTCTGCCGCGCATGAATTCATCAGGGACAGCGACTACTTTATCATTTTTCCCCGGAGTTTCCTTATACTGAAAAAGCCACTGATAAGCAGGCATTATAGATTGTTTTACCACAGCCCGCGGCTGATACAAATGAAGCAATTGCCAATCAATGCTTGGTTGCCGTTCTCCAACGTTTGTAAGGTCGGGGCCGGTACGTTCCGATCCCAGAAGTGTTGCAGTATTTCTCCAAATACCCATACGGCGATCAACAGCGTAGTCGGATGCAATGCTTGGGCGCGATCCCCAAACTTTATCCATATCTACATTTCTAACCTGCTGCGTATGGCAGGCTATGCATCCATTTGCGATATAAATTTCTTTCCCTTTCAGTGCTGCTCCGGTTAATTGTTCGGCGCCGGGAAGCGGTGCATTATTATCCTGGTTGTAAAGCGCAGGTATGATACACATTAACAATGTCAATGTAAGGAAAAGAGAAATAGTAGCAAGAAAAAGTTTTTTATGATTATTAAAAAATTCCATTTATAAAAATTTTAACCGTTAAATTATTATTTCAATACTAATTTAGAAGCCATCATTTCAATGAACTTTTACTATTTCAGCATCAGTAGTAATTTTTGAAATCGCTTCTGCGTTGATATCTATAGTCTTTGACGGCCTTATCATCTTATACATATTATAGGCAAAAAACAAATGCGCAGTCCACATCAAAGTACCACCTATGGCCCGCCACAACCAGTAAGGCGCCATCATTGAAACCGTATCTATAAAAGGAACGTTGTTCATCCACGCAATACCTCTTAATGTACCACCAATCATAAGCGGTATCGTATAAAAAAGTAAGCCGATAAAAGACATCCAGAAATGAATACCCACCGTCAGTTGAGGTGGTTCTTTACGGGTGAGCCTGGGAATGATAGCATAAATGCCTCCCCACATAAAGAAGGCTATAATTCCGTACATCGTCATGTGTGAGTGAGCTACTGTAAAGTCAGTAAAGTGCCAATATAGATTAGTAGAACGAAAAGCTTCAGCAGTCCCCTGCAGTGATCCGGTGAAATAGAATATCGTTCCTATCAGAAAAAAGGGAAGGGAATAACTTCCGCTTAATTTGTTCCATGAACCTTTAAAAGTCATAAGGAAATTAGTAGTCCCCGCGACTACCGGAATTATCATTCCCATACTGCCTACAATAGCCACCGTTTGCAATGGCCAGGGAATAGGGCTGAAAACAAAGTGATGCATTCCGATGATTGTATAGAAAAGAATCTGAGACCAGAAAGCGAGAATACCCAGCCCATACGAATAAATAGGTTTATTTAATTGCTGGGGCAAATAATAGTAAACTAATCCTAACGTAAGCATCATGAACCACATGCCCACTGCCTGGTGCATATAAAATCCCTGTGCAATGGTTTCGCCCAGGCCATTCTGCCAGAAAGGGAGATAGCCTACCAGAGCAACAACAGTTACGAACATCAATGCAGCAATAATATACCAGTTGGAAACATAGATTTCTTTTGTTTTACGTATAGCTACTGTTTTTAAAAAATTGATAAGTGATAGAATGATGCCAAGGGCAAACAAAAGCATGATAGGCCAGATGTACTCACGATATTCACCACCGCTATTATTAATCCCGGCCATGAGAGCAATAGAGCCTAAAAACACACAAGAATTAATCAACCATAATGACCACCAGCCTAATTTCAGACTGTACAGTTTATTATTTCCTACCCGTGGTATTACATAGTAAGCAAGGCCTAGCATTGCCATAGATGACCAGCCCCAGAAAACTCCGTTTGTATGAACAGGTCTCAATCTTCCAAAACTAAGCCAGCTCAGGTGATCGGCATCCGGAGCTACGAATTTAATACCGAGATATTCTCCTACCGATGTGAATACTACGAGCCAGACAGTAGCGCAAACTAAAAACCAGATTACCAATTTTGAGAGCCCGGCATCAACCTGGGGACGTTCAATCGCTTTTCTTTTCTCTTCAATAAACCGGATATTTGCGTGTTCATCCACATTTCTGATAATACCTCTTTTATCTTCCGGCTGCAATTCTCCTGAAAGTGCATTTTTAGAAATTCTATAATCCAGTACTTCTTTTCTTTTTTTTAATGCTTCTGTGATCTCTTCTTCCGGTAAACTTTTAAGATAATTACTTACACGTTCAGCTTCCGCCTGGTTTCTTTTTAGTTGAAGCTTACGTGATAAGTTTCTCACTTTTATAATCATTAAAATGATTCCAACCAATATGGGGGTGAGTATTAAAATAAGAGTAATAATGATACCACCGTCATTAAAAATTGATCCCCCTTTTGGAGTAGCTTGTGCAAATACAGATGAACTGTACAAAACAGATACAATCATAAAAAACAAAGCGATCAATGGAGAATTTGTATTATCACTCTTGTTATTTTGCTTTTTCATTTGCTTGTAGTTTAGGTAAGTATCAATCTCATTACTATCCAGTTTGTTGATTATCTGTTGAAGGTCTTCTTTACCTGGAGTATTTGCTTTCTTTTTCATCCCCAATAACTTGCTGGTTTTTAAAGCAAGATAGATAGCTGCAATAAAAGTAATAACCAATAAAAGTATCATAAGGGTTAAAGCGCCTACACCTCTTCCTCCTGGCTCGGAGATGGTAGAATCTGACTGGGCAAATAAAATTGCCGGGGCAAGAAAGCTAAATATGAGTGTAAAACCGGCTTTTTTGTAAAATTGTAAAATCATATCAGGAAATATTTTTACAGCTATTATTTAAAACCAAGAATAGAACAGAACAGTAGGAATTCTCCAATAAAAAACTTTTCAGAAAAGTACTACTTTTTTTAATTCAAATAAAAATAATCTTATAAGGCAAACTTATGATAATTCCACTTAAAAAAGATAAATTAGTCTTTTTTAAGAATGATATCATATCGTTATCCGGAAAATATCCGGATCAACGGGCCGGTTCATATATCTGGTGTGTAGAAACGGCAACTCTGTTCCAGGAATTGATCATTACTATCTGCATAATAATCTGCGCTAAAACTCTTTCACCAAAAAATTTCAATACTGCATTGTAAGTCTCATCACTTACACCATTTTTTGAAATCAGGGTTATTTCTTCTGTTAATTGCAAAGCAGCTCGTTCTTCTTCGGTAAATAAAGGAGATTCTTTCCAGGCAGAAAGGGCAAATATTCTTCTGTCTGTCTCACCAAGAGACAAAGCTTCATCCGTATGCATATCAATACAATAAGCACAACCATTGATCTGTGATGCCCTTATTTTTATTAATTCTCGAAGCAATTCGGGTATTTGTGAATTTTTTACATAGCTCTCCATATTGGTCATGGCCTTGTAAGTGTTTCTTTCAATTTCATACACGTTTATTCTTTTCATGATTCTATTTTTTTTATTACATTTTTTAAATAATCTGTACTCAGAGGATTCTATGTAATGTCCTCCATTCCTTCAAAGTTCAATAATTTTTTCGCAGCCTTTCTCATGGAATTGATCGCAAATTTTATAAAATTGCCTCCCAGGCTTAATCTTGTAACACCTGTTTCTTTTAATTCATTAAAATCCGGAATGCCCGCAAGTAACAAGATGTTAACCGGCAAACTTACTTCTTTGATAATCGTTTGAAAATCTTTTTTGTCTTTTAAAAAGATGGGGTATAAACAATCCGCTCCTGCTTCCTTGTATGCTTTTCCTCTTTTAATGGTTTCAGATAATTTTTCTTCTTTCGATAATTGTTTGCTCTTGATATATGAATCTGTTCGTGCATTGATAAACAGAGAAGCTCCCATTTCTGAAGAAACCTTTTTAATGAGCGATATCTTTTCACACTGTTCGTCCATGGGAATCAACTTTTGTTCATCATGATGGCTGTCTTCAAAATTAATTCCTGCAATTCCTGTGTTGATTAGTTTTTTAATATTCTCTTCCAGAGTTGCATTATCCCCCGCGTATCCGCTTTCTACATCTGCTGTTACCGGTACATTCACGCTGCTCACTATTCTTCGTAAAATATGAAGTAAGTCATTGAATGGAAGTTTTTCGCCATCATCATAACCGTTACTATTAGCAACAGCGCTGCTGGAAGTAGCGACAGCGGGATATCCAATATTTTCCAGCATTGCCGCTCCCGAAACCTCCCAAATATTTGGAAGGATCAATAGTTTGCCATTGTGATGCAGATCATATAAAATTTTCCCTTTTTCGGTTTGAATATTTTCTTGTATCATCTTTATGTATAATTATAGTTTCTGAGATATTCAAAATTAAGAAGGATTGCTTTATTAATTTTTATAAACCTTTTCAGATTAAATTATATGTTCAACCTTTTCCTTTTTTCGTAAAATAAAAGATTCTTTCTCTACTATTAAAAATGAACAGAAATAAAAATCAGAATAAGAATCCTATTAGTTATTTTGTTTACTGTACGTTAAGTAGTGCCAGTAATATAAACTAAATAAGAATTACAATTATTTGTTCTTTTACTGTTTCTGAGATTAATTATTTTGCTCTTTATTAATTAGAAGTATTATTTTTATCATAGATTTCAATGATACAATCCTTAATCATTTTCCGATACAAAGACTTTTTCCTGTGAGAGCTATGCAAATAACAGTTCCTTGCGTTTTTAATTTTTAAATCTTTATAATGAAAAAGAAAATTCTATTTATGTTGCTGGTTATTTTAGTAACCACGGGGTATTCGCAGTCTTCACTACCTTCCAATTTTTTTCTAAAAACACTACCTAACGGCTTGCAGGTGCTCGTAATTGAAGACCACAGCGTACCACTGGCAACGATTGAAATTGCTGTGAAAAATGGCTCCTTTACTGAATCGCCGGATTTTAATGGGCTAAGCCATTTATATGAACACATGTTTTTTAAAGCTAATAAAGAATATGCAAGTCAGGAACAATTTATGGATAGAATAAAACAATTAGGTATCATTTTTAATGGGTCCACCGGTGCAGAAAGAGTAAACTACTTTTTTACTTTGCCAAAATTCAACCTGGCCAAAGGCTTGCAATTTATGAATGATGCCATTCGATACCCTAAGTTTGATACCTCTGAAATGAGAAAAGAAAATGTGGTAGTAGATGGCGAGTTCCAGAGACTTGAATCCAATCCGTCTTTCGCCTTATCAGACGCTATGAACCATCATTTGTGGGGAAATCT
This sequence comes from Hanamia sp., assembly GCA_035693085.1. Taxonomy (GTDB): domain Bacteria; phylum Bacteroidota; class Bacteroidia; order Chitinophagales; family Chitinophagaceae; genus Ginsengibacter. The sequence goes on from DASSHD010000332.1 coordinate 10,457, forward strand.
TTATAGTAGAAAAAATCCAATTGGCAATCATGAGATCATCCTTACTGCAACGCCCGCAAAAATGGAAGCAATTAAAAATAAATACTATTGGCCCAATAATTCACTTCTTACCGTAGCCGGCGATGTCAATCATACTGACGTATTTAAGCAAGTTGAAAAAATATTAGGAACCTGGAAGCCATCCGGATTTGATCCTTTTAAAAAATATCCGATACCAAAATTCGAGCCTTTAAAAAAGGATGACTACTTTGTTGTAACCTCAGAGAATTCAAAAGTGCCTATAATCCGGTTTAGCTGGATGGGACCTGATACACGTAATGACATACCAGCTACTTACGCTGCCGATGTTTTTTCATTCATCATCAGCCAGAATTCTTCCAAATTCAGCAAAGCTCTACTTGAGCCGGGGCTGGCATTGTATGCCAATCTTAATTATCTCTCAGCAAAATATGTAGGGCCTATTACTTTAACAGCAATTCCAAATCCCACAAAAGTAAAAGAGTGTGTGGAAGAAGTAAAAAAGCAAATAGAATTGATGGATGCTGATGATTACTTTACAGATGAACAATTGGCGACTGCCAAACGTCAATTGGAAATTGAAGGTGTAAGAAGCAGGGAAGTAACTTCCGATTTCGTGCATACAGTTTCTTTCTGGTGGGCCTCTGCCTCATTAGACTACTATTTCAATTACATAAAAAATGTTCAAAAGGTTTCGCGGGCTGATATACAGCGCTACGTTCGTAAATACATAAAAGATAAACCGTACGCTGCGGGTATGATATTAAGTCCGGAGATGGAGAAACAATTAAATGCCGACTCATTTTTTAAAGCCAATTAATTATTAAAAAGAATTATTTATGAAACACTATATTTTTTTATTTTTGGGAGCCTCCCTTCTGCTAAGCTTGCAACAGGCACAAGCACAAAACGCACAAAAATTTTCCGTTGACGGAATTACGATTATTCTGAAACCAACAGTAAAAGACATCATTAATGTGAGCGTTTATTACAGGGGCGGTGTTACTAACTATGATGCAGACAAGGCAGGTATCGAAGCGATGGCATTAGCCGGAACAGCAGAATGTGGCACCAAATTATATTCCAAAGATGCTTTTAAAAATAAAGCAGACAAATACGGGATTAATATTAATGGTTCTTCCACTTATGATTACGGAACTGTTAACCTTAATTGCATAAGTAAGTATTTCGATGAAGGCTGGAGTTTACTTGCAGAAGCTATAAAAAACCCGGTCTATAATGAAAATGATTTTAATCTCCTGAAGGAAAAATTAATTACCGGTGTAAAAGCCAGGGAGTCGAACCCTGATAATAAAATATTAAGAATGGCAGTATCTAATACTTTTAAAGGAACACCCTATACCATTGATCCGGATGGAGAAGTAAGCACTTTAACCAATCTTACTGCGAATGAAGTAAAGAATTATTATTACAATACACTCCTGAACAAAAACCGTATGTTCATAGTAGTAGCAGGTAAAATATCAAAAGAAGAAATAACCCGTAAAGTAAAGGAAGCCTTTGATGGCCTTCCTTCCAAACCTTACGCTGCATATACCTATCATACACCTGATATAAGGACTGATAGCCCGAATACAGAATCGCGAAAACTGGCAACAAACTATATTATAGGTGTATTTAATGCTCCGGCCTTTACCTCAGACGATTATGTAACCGGCAGAATTGCAGTGGGTGTATTAAGCGATAATCTCTTTACCGAAATAAGAACGAAACGAAATTTATCTTATGCTCCCTACGCTACGGCAGGAGTGCGCGAAATGCCTTATGACTATATGTATGTGAGCACGACAGACCCAAAAGCTTCTGTAGAAGTAATGGTCAATGAATTGAACCGTTTGAAAACAAAAGGCTTTTCTCAAAAAGAACTTAACGGTATCAAAAACCTTTTTATTACTTCTAACTATATGAAGCAGGAAAGTACCGATAGAATGGCTGCTTCTCTCGGAACGGCTGAGATATTAGGAAACTGGAAAATGGATGAGCAACTAGTTGGCAAAATTCAAAAAGTAACTCCGGCCGGTATGACCAATGTTTTCAATAAGTATATTCACGGAATAAACTGGAATTACCTGGGCGATGAAAAAGCTGCTGATGAAGCAAAAGAAGCGTTTAATATGCCAATAAAATAACACCCCATAACCATTAATAATCAAAATGAAAAAGCGGGGCTTCAGGCCGTTGACAGTAATGGGCGAATAAGATTCGGTATTATTTGCCTTACTGATTAGCAGATAAGTTACTTTATTGTAATAAATATCCAGGATTATCTACGTTTATTCATAGCTGTTATGTCACCAGCTCTAAGTATAAATTGTTCTAAATTTAAAAAGATAATAAGAGGATTTTTTTCTTTTTGGCAACCGGGTTTATAACCTCTCACATTCATTGTAAACTCTTCTGTTGATTGCAGCAATATAATTTGCTTTTCCATTAATAAGTTGATATCATTAATAAAAAATTTACATAAAGAAGTTGTATTATTACAATACAATTTTTGACCATGAAAAAATTAAAATACCAAATGCTCAGGATGATATCAGTTACTGTTTTCCTGGCGATATTACTGAGTGCAACTATTGGATGTAATGCCCAATCCAAGACCCGATCATCGTTACTTGCTCTTTCAAAAGCGGATCATACCCTGGCGATTGTTGATCCTGTTACTTTAAAAGTTTTGGCCCGCGTTTCTGTTGGCGTTGATCCGCATGAAGTGATCGCCTCATCAGATGGGAAAACAGCTTATGTATCTATTTATGGTGGTGGCAGTTTACACACACTTAACGTTATTGATCTTGTTGCAAAAAAACCTTTATTCAATATTGATACAAGGCCTCTGTTTGGCCCACATGGAATCACCTTTGTTAAGGGAAAAGTTTGGTTCACTGCCGAAGGATCAAAAGCTGTCGGCCGATATGATCCTTCAACAGGTAAGCTTGACTGGTGCATGGGAACGGGACAGGACCGAACACACATGATGTACGTTTCTTCAAACGGGGAAAAGGTTTACACAACAAACGTTTCCTCC
>DASSHD010000333.1:0-4735 GCA_035693085.1 Hanamia sp.
AAAAAATGGTTGATATGAGTACTCGTAAAAATTAACGATGTGAAAGTTTTGTCCGCTGTCATCATTTTCGTCATCAGCATGATGATCGTAACCCAATTTAACTCTTATTAATTCTACTACACTGGTAATATCATCCAATTGATTCCCGTTTGCATCATAAACATCTGCTTCCGGCGCCTGAGGCATAAACATGGAAGTATTCATGTGGGAAATCAATAAGATAAATGCAAGTAGCCTTCTCATTTGGGGGCAAAGGTAGCCGAGTAAATAAATTGCATTTATTAAAAATTCGCTAAATGTTTTAAATGCAGAAAGTTCAAAGTAGTAAACAAACAAATAATGCAGATTATTAATTTGTTTTCCTGATGAACTAAAGTTTCAATCTTACAAATGCCTCCATAGCGGCGTATTTGGTAAGTCCAAGGCTAGCGTATAAATTGGCAGTATTTGCATTTCTTTCTTCTGCTCTTTGCCAGAATTCGCGCTCATCACTTCCCTGAAACGGTACAGAATCCTTTTGAGATTGATGAATAAAAATTCCATAACGTTTTTTTCTTACCTGTTCAGGACTCATAGGTACTGCCATTTCAATCTCACTGATATCCCATTCTTCCCAGGCACCTTTGTAGAGCCAGATATAACAATCATCTAACCAATCATTATCTTTTTCTTTTTTGATTACATCCAACGCAGCAAGAATAATGTCAAGACAAACCTTGTGCGTACCATGCGGGTCGGCAAGATCTCCTGCACAAAATATTTGATTGGGTTTTATCTTTCGCATAAGCTTTACCGTTATGTCAACATCTTCTTTTCCCATTGGATTCTTTTCAATGGTTCCTGTTTCATAAAAAGGCAGGTTCATAAAATGAATCTGATTCTCTTTTAATCCTACATATTTGCATGTAGCGCGTGCTTCGCAGCGGCGAATTAATCCTTTTATTTCCCTTATTTCAGGACTGTCCTGCTCGGTGGATTTTTTATCTTTCAGGAATTTGGACGAATTTTCAAAAACTTTTTTACTAATTGTATCGTCTATATGAAATATTTTTTCGAAACCCACAGCGAAGTCTAGAAACCTGGTTACAAACTCGTCTGTAACGGCAATGTTTCCGCTGGTTTGATAAGCTACATGTACATCGTGGCCCTGGTCGTGCAATCTCATGAAAGTGCCACCCATACTGATTATATCGTCATCGGGATGGGGAGAAAAAATAATAACCCGTTTAGGATAAGGTTCACTTCTTTCAGGATGATTAGGCATGATAGCATTTGGTTTCCCGCCGGGCCATCCGGTAATGGAATCGCGGAGCATATAATATACTTCAAGGTTAATGTCATAAGCATTACCTTTTTCTACAAGCAGGTCACTCAATCCTGATTCATTATAATCATGATCCGTAAGACTTAATACCGGTTTATTCAATTGCATCGCCATACTGATAACAGCGCTCTTGATCATTTTTGAATTCCACTCACACTCGCCGGTAAGCCATGGCGATTTAAACCTTGTTAAATCAGACGCAGCAAATTCATCCAGAACAAAAGAGCAATTATCATGATGTTGTAATAATGATGCGGGAATTTCTTCGGTGGGCTTTCCTTCTACTGCTTTTTGAATTACAGGCGCTTTTGTTTTTCCCCAGGCCATCAAAATGATCCGGCGCGATTTCATGATGGTACTTATTCCCATAGTAATTGCCATTCGTGGTACTTCAGAAATATTTCCAAATTCCTGCGAATTAGCCATTCGTGTAGAATTGTCCAGAGATATCAATCTTGTTTTGGAATACATTGGCGAACCTGGTTCATTAAAACCAATATGTCCATTTACACCAATTCCTAAAATCTGAAGATCTATTCCGCCCGCTTCTTCAATTTTTCTTTCATAATCGGCACAATGCTCCTTGATCTTTTCTTTTGGAATCATCCCATTAGGAAGAAAATAATTATTCGGGTCTATATCTGTTTGCTCGAATAAATATTTGCGCATAAAGTAGTGGTAGCTATTTAGCGCATCTGCTTCCATCGGATAGTATTGATCAAGATTGAAAGTGATCACATTTTTAAAACTCAATCCTTCTTCATTGTGCATTCTCACCAGTTCCGCATATAATGACTTTGGGGTAGAACCTGTAGCGAGGCCTATTACCGCTTTTTTGCCTTGCGAATTTTTTTCTTTTATAAGCACAGAAATGAGTTTCGCAACATATAACGAACCTTCTTTTGGTGTTTCAAAAATTTCAACAGGGATTTTTTCAAGGGAATCTGAGAGATCAATATTAAGTGGCATAATAAATTGATTTTTGGAATTGATTTAAAGTTAATTAATTTTTAAATGAAAAAAAGAGAAGAACATCAATATGCTATTTTAGATATTTTTTTGATTTGATTTTGAATGTTGTAAAAATATAATCTTTTAGTGATAAAAAATTTATTGAATATCTATGTTTTTATTATAATTAAAAAACAGGGAAATATAAATGGGGAAATAATTACCTGGAACAAAAAGATTTTAAGGATTCTTATTACTTAAATATATCCCGAGGTCATTCTCAATTATTTACACAAATGTGGATTTGTTGTGGATTTTATTTAAAAATTAAAATACTTTATGGCATAGAAATTGCCTCAATAAGGAGATAATTTTTTTATAAAATACTTATACTAAAATTGAATCAAACGGAAAGCCGGTATTTTTTGAAAACCCAAAGTAATAAGAATAATCCCAAGAAAAATTGAAAGGCCAAACTTCCTGTAAAATATTTTCTGCATTTTTTCGTTATTATAGGTTTATAAAGAATATCACGCTAACCGATATTTTTTAATTCTTTTCTGCCTGCACTATGAGCGGGTATTGAAAATTTATAATCTAATAATCCTAATAGCAATCCAATATGCTAAACAGAAAACCTATGAAAACACTGCTTGTATTGGCCTTAATTATTCTTGGTTATACAGTAAAGGCTCAACCGATAGCCAATGCCGGCCCCGATCAAACGATTTATCTCACTCAAACAAATTCTGTAACCCTCAATGGAAGCGCCAGTTCTGGCGATTCTTATCAATGGACTGATATATCTGCAAATATCGGTTATCCAATGCTTATGAATCTGGGTGTAGAAGGGCACCCGACAAATACGGGAAGTATAACTTCTCCTACGTCAGCTACTACTACTGTAACAGGCTTAAGTCAGGGAGTATGGTATTACCAGATTGCAGTTACAACAAGCGGCAGTACGAAGTATGATACAATGATGGTAAATGTAGATTATGCTCCACCGCCTGGTACTTTTATTAATGGATTGGAATTTACTAACCCGATAATTTACAATTACATTAATTCAAGAACAGACACAACACAACTAACAGGTGGCCCGGATGGCGTTAATGTAAATGGATTATATTATTTCTTTGATCGTGCCCGTTCAAACAGTATGTATGTTGATGCAATGAAAGGGAAATTTTATAGTGTATTAGAGGATGGTTATGGTTGGCAATCTACTCCCACAAGTTACGCAAGGGTAGAGGGGTCGTATGGTACTGGTTACAGCTTAGATACAAATAAGACTTATTGCTTTGAGTGGAAGGGGTATTTTCCGCAAGCATTCGACTTTATACAGGACAACCAGGATCTGGTGGGTTTTATGCAGGTTCACGCTAATGATGGAAGTACAGGAACGTTCGGCCTCTCGCTGTTAAACGGATACGTTGGTGGAGATCATTCAAGAGGTGCAGCAGGCGTACAAGGATTTTATGCTACAATCGGGGGCAGTTACACCTTCCTTGCTAACCTGTCAAGTTTCGTAAATACCACCCACACTATCAGATGGACATTCAGAGAAGGTGCAGCTTATCCTGGTCAGGATGCATTCCTGAAAATTGAAATAGACGGGGTGCAGAAGTACTTCATTAATAACAGAAAGATTGGAGGGACGCTGGGAGAGGATTATCCTAAGTGGGCTACTCTTTATGATTACGGGAATGCACTTGTTGACCCAAATAATCATACAAGGAATAAGAAGTTTGCAATGGTAACAGAGAGATTTAGTATTTATGATGTAAGTGGCGGAAGTAATCAATCTCCAACAGCTAATGCAGGATCAAATCAGACAATAACGTTGCCAACTAATTCAGTATCACTTTCAGGAAGCGGCAGCGATGCAGATGGAACTATTTCATCTTATTTGTGGTCAAAAATTTCCGGGCCTTCCCAGGGTACAATAAGCAATCCAAATTCATCTTCTACAAATGTATCGGGGCTGGTTCAGGGAGTTTATCAATTTCAATTAACGGTAACCGATAATAAAGGAGCAACCGGAAAGAGTACGATGCAGGTTACGGTGAATTCCTCTTCAAACCAACCACCCACTGCAAATGCAGGAGCTAATCAAAGTATTACTTTACCCACCAATAGTATAAGTTTATCAGGAAGTGGCAATGATCCTGACGGTACAATTTCCTCATATCTATGGACAAAGATTTCGGGGCCTTCATCCTATACTATTGCAAATCCTTCATCTGCTACAACCAATGTATCAGACCTGGTGAAAGGAAGTTACACCTTTCAATTAAAAGTTACTGATAATAATGGAGCTACCGGAACAGATACCGTACTTGTAACTGTAAATTCATCGAACCAACCTCCATCCGCTAATGCAGGAGCTAATCAAAGTATTACTTTACCTACGAATACAGTAAATTTATCTGGAAGTGGCAGTGATGCTGATGGAAC
>DASSHD010000334.1:0-3585 GCA_035693085.1 Hanamia sp.
ATTAAATTATGCGGAAACTTCTGCAATAGAAAGATTGATGGAAAGTGACGGTTTTGTAAAAAAAGATTTTGACGAGGAAGCAGATGTATATGTGATTAATACGTGTTCGGTAACTGATAATGCTGATAAAGAATGTCGCCAGTTGGTGCGCAGAGTTCAACGAAAAGCCCCGAAAGCGATGGTAGTAATCATAGGTTGTTATGCACAACTAAAGCCAAAAGAAATAGCAGAAATCCCTGGTGTGGATCTTGTATTGGGCGCTTCAGAAAAATTTAATATCACTTCGCATTTAAAAGAATTAACTCACGGAGACAGCGCTAAGATATGTAGCTGTGAAATAGAAGATGTGGAAGGATTTCATTCGTCATTTTCTCTTAATAGCAGAACAAGAACTTTTCTGAAAGTGCAGGATGGTTGCGATTACAATTGTTCATTTTGTACCATTCCCATGGCGCGTGGTAAAAGCAGAAGCAATACAATTGAAAATGTTTTATCAGAAATAAAAAAAATCAAAGACGCTGGCGTTAAAGAAATAGTATTAACGGGAATCAATCTTGGTGACTTTGGTAAAGATGGAAATGGAATTAAAAGCGGAAAGAATTTTTATTCTTTGTTACAGGCAATTGAAGAGGATGAGGGCGTTGAGCGTTATCGTATTTCTTCCATAGAACCGAATTTGCTTACAGAAGAGATCATTCAGTTTGTTGCGGGTAGTAAGAAAATAATGCCGCATTTTCATATTCCTTTGCAAAGCGGAAGTAATAAAATATTGGGCATGATGCGCAGACGATATAAAAGAGAATTATATGCAGAGAGAGTTGAAATGATAAAAAAAATAATTCCCGACTGTTGCATCGGGGTTGATGTAATCACAGGATTCCCCGGGGAAACTGAAGATGATTTTAAAGAGACCGTTGATTTTTTAATTTCCCTTGATGTTTCCTATTTACATGTATTTACCTACTCCGAAAGAGCCAACACACACGCATTGGATATAGAACCAGTCGTACCGGTGCATATCCGCCATGAGCGCACAAAGATATTGCGTACTTTATCCTACAATAAGATGCAGCAATTTACAGGAGATCATTCCGGTGAAACGAGGAAAGTATTGTTTGAGGGAAAAACGAAAAGTGGTATGATGGAAGGCTACACGGATAACTATATAAAAATTACTTTACCGCATAAAGAAGATTGGGTCAATGAAATTATAGATTGGAAAATATAATTGGTTTCCTGTTCCTGTAGTAGAATTCTTTATTAAATTACATTTTTATTTTAAATAAAATAACGCAACAATGAACAAACTCTTCAGAGGTCTCATCGCCGCTTACGGCGCTAAAAAATTGGGAGGCGGATGTATTAGCACAGTTCTTGTTTTCATTATAATTTATTTCGCGTTGGGGCATGTTCATTGCTAAATCAGGATGGGCTTTATAACATTTGAATGAATAAACGAATAGTAATAAAAAACTCAACATTCTTCAGATGCAGGTCTGGTGACCTAAGTCAGGGATACTTTTTTTGAGGAAGTAAGAAGTGCTGATTTTTTAGCTTTATTATTTTGAAAGCCTTTCTTCTGCTAATTTCGTTCCATTTACTCTAGCCCGTATTTTTGAAAATGCTATTTCTCTTGCTGTTGAAGTATCATCTCCAAATGGAGAAAATCCACAATCGTCTGTTGTTCCAATTTGTTCAATAGGAATATATTGAGCGGCTTCCAAAATTAAATCGCAAATTTCTTCCGGTGTTTCTATTCGTGGGTCAACTACATTGATTACACCTAAAAAAACCTTTTGTGTTGGCCTGATATTTTCTTTTATACATTTTAATACTTCTGTTTTATTTTTTTCAGCTGCATATTCCAAATAAAAATTACCTGCATTAAGTTTGAATAACAATGGAAGCAATTCTGTGTATGAAATATCCGCACTGTGCGTAGAATCCAGGTCTCCCCCGGGGCAACTATGCACACCGATTTTTTGTTGTTCTTCTTTTGTAAATCTGTCTAAGACCTGGTTATTTAAATCAATAAACGCTGAAAGTAGCCCCTTTGAAGGGTCTAATTTTATGGCAAGCCTTGCTTCTGTAAAATCAATTTGTACTTTCCAGGCGCCATTTTCTAAGCTGGTTCTGATGTCCTTTTCTGCGTCATTAACCAGGTCAGTAATAAATTGTTCTCTTGAATATCCATCAATACCTTCCTGTGGATAAAGCAAACTGATTGCTGAACACGAAATAACTGCTTGTTTGATAGGTATATTACAACAAGATTTTGCTTTTTGTAAGTACGAATTTGCAAAAGTAGTATAATGAAAAGGTCCTCCTGTAAGTTTTGGCAATTGCCTTGTATGTCCATCTTCGAATGGAATTACTACCCCGTCTGAGGCAAGATGTTTGAAGCCCTGTAGCGGATAGGTTGCGAAACTTGGTTTAGACTGTTCGCCATCAGAAATAACCGGTGAACCTGTTCTTTCAAGTTCTGAAATGGTTTCTCTTGTTGCTTTATCAAAAAGCAAATTCATTTCATCCACTGTAATTTTGCCGTCAGCAAAACTCATCATCGCTTCTTGCAGGTAAGCGGGCCTTGGGATACTTCCGATTGGTTCAGTTTCAATTTTTATTATCATATTTATTTGCCTTTTATTGTTAAAATTATTGTCCATCAACTTTTGGGGGTGCAAACTTGAAACGTTTCCACCATTTCAAATATATGTGAAAGTTTTAAGAGATTATTCTTTTACTGATCTTCAGCAGATTGTCTCACTTCTGTGAGGCTCCTGGTATTAAAATTTATATTTCATGTAAGTCTGCGGGTATCTAAAACCAAAGCCGGGAATCAGAAATTTGCGTATTTAAACTTGTTACCAAAATGTTATCAGGTATAACGCCCTGCCGTAAACGCAAAATTCTTTTAACTCAAACTCAGTAGCTTCCGATTTTTCAGGCGCCGGATTTTCGTAGTTTTGCTTAAAAAAATCGGAACAGACTGTAAAACATGCAGGCATCCCCAACGCCCGGCAAACGGTGAGGCACTTCGTACCCTGAGAAGTTATATTTGTTAGCAACGATTTTTCAGGATGGTAAATAAATTTTAAATTTGGATAATCTTTGCTATAATGTTTGATTTAGAATCGTTGATCCGATATGGCGGATTGTTCATACTGTTTCTTGCAGTATTTGGACAAACTGGATTGTTTTTTTGTTTTTTTATCCCAAGCGGAGCATTGCTATTTACCACAGGCGTATTTGTAGCATCAGGTGATTTACATCAGGATATTTTTATTGTTTGCAGTTTATTAATTATCGCATCATTCTTTGGAAATATTACCGGTTATTGGATTGGATTAAAGGCCGGCCCAATAATGTATAAACGCAAGGAGTCCAGGTTTTTTAAAAGAAAACATCTTGCGGCAGCCGAAACATTTTACAACAAGTATGGAAATATTGCTTTAGCAGCAGGATTATTTTTTCCTGTCATCAGGACATTTGCGCCTGTTGTATCGGGAATGATAAAACTGAATTTCCGCCGCTTCATGCTTTATACGTTTATAGGCTCAGTATTTTGGATAGTAAGTTCTGTAT
>DASSHD010000335.1:0-2656 GCA_035693085.1 Hanamia sp.
TTTCTCACAATTTATTCGGGGAAGAATCTTTTACAGTAGTCATCACTGTCAGAGAATCCTTGCCCGCTTCGTGGGAGCAGCTGAAAGAACTGCAGCAACAACTTGTAGCTATAAAAAAAATCAACATTTCTGAAAAAGCCCTTGAGTTTTCATGTACTGAAGATCTGACTCCGGATATTGTGCGTTTTTTTGTAGAAAAAGGTTTGAATGTGATGGGGGTACATAAAAAGGAATTCGGGTTGGATGAAATTTATCAACGATATTTTGAAAATAATTTAAAGAAAAATATTTCCGATGGAAAATCCGGTGGTTTATTTCAAAGGTCTTTTTTCAAAAGGAGTAAAATACAATAGCAATCTGCTTCCTGCGAGCCCTTTTGCAGTAATGGTGCGCAAGGAAGTAGCAGACCATGTCCGTAGTTGGCGTTTTATCATCATGGTTGTGCTGATAGTATTGACATTCCTGGGCGCCATGTATGTGTCATTGAGTAATATCCGCAACGTAGTTGCCAATGAAAAGGATCCTGATCATCTTTTTGTTTATCTGAAACTATTAACCACAACAGATGGAACGCTTCCACCATTCCATATATTTATTAGTTTCCTGGGTCCGCTGCTTGGAATAGCTCTTGGTTTTGATGCTGTAAATGCCGAACAAAATAACGGTACCCTTACACGCCTTTTGGCACAGCCTGTTTATAGAGACAACTTGTTGCTCGCAAAATTTACCGGGGCGCTTATTGTTATCAGCGTTCTTTTTCTTAGCCTTTGCCTGCTGATGATTGGAGGCGGGCTTATCATAACTGGTGTGCCAATAGAACCAATAGAATTTTTCCGGATTCTTGGTTTTATAGTGATGAGTATTTTGTATGTAGGCTTCTGGCTTAGCCTTTCGATCTGCCTGTCTGTTGTATTCAAACGTGCTGCTACTTCTGCACTAACCGCTATAGGAATTTGGTTGTTTTTTACGGTTTTTTATGGTATTATTATAAAAATAATTGCAACAGCCTTACTGCCGGATAATAGCTTCATGGATCCGGGAGCTACAATAGCCTACAATAATTTGCTGCTGAATTTATTAAGAATTTCACCCGGCCAGTTATATACGGATGCTACTACGACTTTGTTAATGCCTTCGGTGAGAAGCCTTGGGCCAATGACAATGGAACAAATGGCGGGAGCGATACCTTCACCTTTACCACTGAAAGAAAGTTTTATGATTGTATGGCCGCAGGTGACGGCGCTTGTATCAGCAATAACGGTTTGCTTCGCCCTGACTTATTATCTCTTTATGCGCACGGAGATAAGGACGTGAATCGCAGTCTAACACTAACTATCAGAGTTGAATATGTAATTCTATATTAATCCGCTCTAAAAAATATTCATCATGTGATGCGATAATTAATTGTTTCCTGAATTTGTAGTGAGATGACACTTTTTTTTAAAAAAGGTGTCACCTCTTTTTTAAAATAGTCATAAACGGAGTACCATCGCCTTTCTTTTATCCTTTCTTATTAAAACTAACAGTAAAGCAAAAAATAACGCGGATTCCTATTTTTTTATTAGCTTATAACATCAAAGCGTAAACGAAAATAGAAGTAAAGCTTTTGAATAGAACTTCCTTCTTAACCAGCACAACCTGTCCCGCAATTCGGGAAGCATGTCTCACCCACAGAACCTTTGCTACAAAGCTTGCGCTAAAACCCCATGTTGGCGCAAGCGGAACGAGCTTCCGGAATTTATAAACCATTCTTACCTACAAAATGTTCCTATGGAACAGGTAAAATGATTTTTATACCTCATCAAAATATTAATTAGCCTAAAACTGACAGATTATAATTCATTATACCGGAATCCTTAATTTTGTAAGTACAATAATTCAATTACCTGTAAATGTTTGAGCTACTCTCGCAAAGTATAAAAGAAAAGATTTCGCTAACGGATGAGGAATTTAATTTTACAAAAACCCTTTTCATTCCAAAGAAATTACGTAAAAAGCAATATTTATTACAGGAAGGCGACATAAGCAGATACACGGCCTTTGTAGAAAAAGGAATGTTACGCACTTTTACAATAGATGAAAAAGGAAATGAACCAATTCTTCAATTTGCAATGGAAGGATGGTGGGCAGGGGATTTGTATAGTTTCCTTACAGATGAGCCTTCCCAATATCATATAGAAGCCTTAGAAGATTGCGAATTACTTTTGATCACAAAACCTTCCTGGGATACGCTGCTTGAAAAAATTCCTGCATTCGAACGTTACTTCAGGATATTGATTCAAAACAGCCTCATTGCCACCCAACAAAGATTGATGGGTTCTATGAGTGAAACTGCGGAAGAAAAATATACAAAGCTTATTGATAATTTTCCCGGGTGTATTCAAAGAATTCCCCAGCACATGATTGCTTCTTATTTAGGAATTACCCGTGAAACCTTGAGTCGTATCCGGGGTCAGTTGGCCTCACGTAAATGATATATATATTTTTAGCATTCCATTTTATTATGTGCTGAATCCAGCGATTCAGCGAGTAAATAATAACCTCATCAGATAAGGGTTTCAGTTAGGTGCGTAAAAATATTTTTCGGGCTAATTGGGTTGATGGGAAGTTATGGGGATAAAAAGCCCTTGCGGGCTGCTGATACTTTTTAATTTAA
>DASSHD010000336.1:0-3320 GCA_035693085.1 Hanamia sp.
ACAAAACCAACAGGCGAAGGAACAGGATTGGGATTATCATTAGCTTATGATATTGTAAAAGCGCATGAAGGAGAATTGAAAGTGGAAACTAAGGAAGGAGAATTTACAGAGCTTACGATTCAATTGCCAATGAAATGAAAATTTAATAATTATGAAAATGGAGAAAAGATCCTTAGCAGCAAACAAACCTACCTGCGCGGTAGGTAGGCAAATAATAAAGATTCTCATTTAATTAAAAAAGCAATGAAAAAAATAATCACAATCATTCTTGCAATTTTTAGTGTAACAAATCTTTGTGCACAAAACAATGTAAACGGACAAACCGCCTTTCCCCCTGCTTATGAAATCACAACGGATACGATTTCTCACAATACTGTTTTACCGGATTCTAACTGGCAGATGATTGCCGACCCTTCCGGTAAAATGACATTGGAACAGGCACTACAACCCGGAAGTTTTAAGGATACGATTAGAAAAATTAATTACCGCGATGATACTTATTGGCTCAGGTACAGGATTGTAAACAGAATGCAGAAAGAAGCTAAGATTACTTTTAGGCCAAATAGTAATTTTGAGATAAATAGCGTTTCGCGTGTTGACCTGTATATAAAAACAAATGGTGGAAAATGGGAACATCTTAAAACCGGTAATGAAGTTCCCTGGAGCGAACGGGATGGGCTGAGGCGCTTTAATTATATTAATACGGTTATACCTGCTGGAAAAGAAATCGTTGTATATGAAAGAGACTATCTGGATTATGTTTTTGTCAACCAGGTTGACAAAAAAAGTGTAAGCTTTGGTTTTACAGAAACGATTGTACAGAACGATTATTTAAATGATGATTTTCATTACATTCAGGCTGTTGAGTATGCTTTTATTCTGGGATTGTTTGTTTTCGCTCTTGTGATTAATTTTTATTTTTTCATAACTGTTCGTGAAAAAGAGTTTCTTTATTTTGCTTTATTTCTGCTGGCTTCTGCTTTAAGTAATATGTGGTATTTACAGGATTCGATCCTCAGGGAACATCCATTATTGCAGTCATACCTTATGCTTATTGCCAATGTCTTTATTTTCTTTTTTTTGATATATTTTATAAGGTATTTTTTAAAAACTTTCAAACGCTTTCCCCGTTGGGACCGATGGCTTGTGATATTAGCCTTTTTGCCAACAATAATCTATTTATTCAACACTCGTTTATCCTGGTTATTTCACACTAATTTATCAACGTTTTCAATCATTATAGGTATTGGAACTATTGTAATAATAAGTATTTCCCTTTTAATCACATTTCTGTTATATATACGTGGCCACGATAAGAGTATAAGGTTAATGATTGTTGCAGTCGCACCATTTATATGCCTTTATGTTTTAATGGCTTTATTCGTAATTGTTTTCGAGGTATTGCAATTAGGTTTCAAAGTTAAAAACCCTCCCGCTTTAATCTCATTCTTTTTTAGCGACTTTCGTTTATTCAGCATCGTTTCTTATGCATGGATGGTACTCGTTTTCTCCTGGGTGTTATTCATGCGATTTTCTTCGCTCAGAAAAAAAGTAGCAATGCAGGAAGTAGAGAAAGAAAAAGAACGCAACGCATTAATTGCACAACAAAAAATAGAACTGGAAAAACAGGTTACAGAACGCACTTCCGAATTACAACAATCTCTTGAAAACTTAAAATCCACCCAAAAACAACTTATCCAATCTGAAAAAATGGCATCACTTGGCGAACTCACCGCAGGCATTGCGCATGAGATTCAAAACCCGTTGAACTTCGTGAATAATTTTTCGGATGTAAATGTGGAATTGATTGATGAGATGAAAAATGAATTTGCCAATGGCAATGGGCAAGAGGCTATTGCAATTGCAGATGATATAAAAGAAAACGAACAGAAAATAAATCACCACGGCAAACGTGCCGGCGATATTGTAAAAGGAATGTTGCAACATTCAAGAACCAGTACAGGCGTAAAAGAACCTACAGATATTAATGCATTGGCCGATGAATATTTACGATTGAGTTATCATGGGTTAAGAGCAAAGGATAAATCATTTAATGCTGAAATGAAAACAGATTTTGATCCATCAATCGGAAAAATAAATATCATTCCGCAAGATATTGGAAGAGTATTATTGAATTTGTACAACAACGCTTTCTATGCTGTTGAGCAGAAGCAAAAAGAAGCGGCTGAAAAAGGGTTGCCAACCTTTGAAAGGTTGGCAACCCTGTACGACCCCACAGTTTCTGTAACTACAATGAAATCTGGAAATCAAGTAATCATTACCGTTAGTGATAATGGCAACGGTATTCCACAAAAAATTGTTGATAAAATATTTCAGCCATTCTTTACCACAAAACCAACGGGAAGTGGAACGGGATTGGGTTTGAGTTTGAGTTATGATATTGTAAAAGCGCATGGAGGAGAGATAAAAGTGGAGAGTAAGGAAAATGAAGGAAGCACATTTATTATAAATATACCAGTCACAAATTAAAACACGAATCAATGAAGTTCTTAAAAATCACTGTACTGCTTCTTTTGACAGCACAAATTTGCAAGGCGCAGGATACGACTATAGTACTTTCAACAAGTAGGTTAGATAAAGCTACTGACCAAATTAATTTAGACGAATTGAATGGATGGATCTTTAAACAGGGAACGGATACAGGCCTGGCAAAACTGAATATAGATACAGCAGGATGGAAACGATTAAGGCCTGACCAATTATCTTCAAAATATGCAGATAAGAATGGCCGGGTGGAAGGATGGTTCCGGATAAAAGTAAAATTTGATAGTTCTCTGCTCAATAAACCCATCTATTTTGGTTTTGCATCGTGGGCGGCAACCGAGTTTTATGTTGATGGAGAACCGGTGACTACAAGAGGCAATACGGGTGAGAATGGCAAAGCTTTCCGCGAATACAATGGTGATTTAGATCCCGTATCTATGCGTTTCAACACATCGGCTTCTCATATTCTCAGCGTTCATTTTGTAGGATATTTGTCGCCTGTACCACCATATAATTTAAAGGCTCAAACATACTTAAATGAAATATTGACTCTTGGCGGCCCAAATTATATCACAAATACATTAAAGAATACAATAACCACTGATACTTTTAATACATTATGGCTGATTGTTTGTGCTATTCTTTCTGTCCTATTCTGGTTGTTACTCATTCAAAACCCAAAGGAAAAAAATCTATTTTGGATTGCGCTTTATGTAACTACTTTGTAACTATTCAGGTTAAAAAAGTTATTCACAAATTTAGTTTATTTGCATATTGAAAGTTGAAGAACAAATATTATTGCTTATAACGGAGAA
>DASSHD010000337.1:0-2741 GCA_035693085.1 Hanamia sp.
ATCTATCATATTTTTGATAATAGATAACCATTCCTTTTTGTGCATTTATATTACTGATTGTCGTTCGATTTGTATAGCAAAAGGAATCAACAGATTTTTTTTTGCAGTTACTAAAATTGAATGCTGACATGACTATTAAGAAATACGCTAAAGATGTAATTAAATTTTTCATACATAATATTTTATTTTTTAGATATAAACTTATTGCTATCGTTTTATTGCGACACTGAAAATTATTCCCAAAGGAGGACTTAAATCGTTTGCAGATTTGGGTAATTTTATCTTCATGGTTCAAAAAATTCGTGGTATGATAATAGGTTGACAACTAAATCATCACTTTCGTTGCATTTGTTCAAAAGAAAATTTCGCCGGAATTTTTTTTCTCCATAGTTGCAATATTGGTACAACTGTTTTCCAGAATATGGAAGTGAAAAAATCTATTGTAACTTATACTATTGAACTGGATAATACCAATCTTACCCAAAAAGAACAATTGGATTTTGCACTGAAATTAGTCAGGAAAATTGGTGAACCGGTTTGAGATGTTGAATTAATGTTTAAAAAAAAATAAAATCGTAAAGCTCAATATTTTCTTTGCCTGACGGTCGTTCCGTTAAAAACAGTAAGAGCTCTGTCAGTAGAAATTTTGAGAACTTTAAGCAATTGATGAACATGAATTGCAGGCTCTTCTGGTGTGTAATTGTATAGCCTTAGAAAAATAACTCCTTTTACAGGCCGTAAATTATGTTTATAAATTAGCTCGCCGTAATCTCGGTCAAAAGTTAAAATTATGCGTTGCTCTCTATCAGCAATTTCCATTACTGATTTATCGCTAACACTAGGGTTATCTTCGCCAATGGATTTTACATCGTAATTTAATTTACGTAATAACAGAACACTTGCTTTTGGAAAATTTTCATTTGCAAGCAATTTCATCAGGCAGACTTTATATTTGAGCTAATAATCATTCCATCCTGAATACATTCATACAAATAAGAAAAAATCGCTTTCAAATGATCCTGATTTAAACGTGGATAGTTGTCTAGAATTTGTTGTTCGCTCCAGCCCTGTGCCAATAATCCTACAATATGATCTACAGATAGACGAGTACCTTTAATGGTGGGCTTTCCCAAAAGTACATTATTGTTTGAGACGATATAATCTTGCCATTTCATTTCACTAAGTTAATCATTTTTGTGAGTATAAATTGAAGCTTGAAGCATACTAAATTATGAAAATAAGATTTATAAGATATTTAAAACTATCTGTAACCTTTAGTTCACTCTCCAACTCAAATACATTAGGAAGCGTTTAATAGGTTTCAGAAATGGGTATTATCAACCTGATCATTTTTTAAATCATTCGAATAACTGATCGCAATCATATTTTTAAAATCAGGTGCTTATTTTTTCTGAATTACTTTTGCATTTTTATAAATGGTTTTATAGTTTATTAATTGAAAATTTTCGCAACCATATTTTTAACCTTTAGCATTTTCGTACAAACCTTTAGTACGTTTATTATCCGGGCAGACTTTTATTTGAATCGTTCGTATATCGCTAAAAACTTTTGCGTAAACAAGGATAAACCTATGATGCATTGCAACGGTAAATGCTATCTTTCCAAAAAAATAAAAGATCAGGAAAAACAGGATCAGCAATCCCCTTCTTCTAAAAACGAAAGATTTGATGTAGCGCCTTATTTTGTGCCGAAACCTTTTACATTAAAAAATACCGTTACTGTTTCTAAATCTCATTATTTTATAAAGAATGAAAATAGCACTATATCTTTTCATTCATCTATATTTCATCCGCCTTCTGCATAATTATCTCTCATAATTATTGCACGATTTATCCTCCCAACGGATGAAGTATTTTCTAATTCAAATTTTTACCGATGAATAAGCGTATATGCTTAACTGTATTGTCGTTGATGGTAATGAGTATGGTTTTTGCGCAAAAAAGAATAACAGGAACCATTATAGATGCGGCTACCCACCAGGGTTTACAAGGAGCCACCATTTTAGATTTACAACATAAAATAACTACACTTTCAGACCAGAATGGAAATTTTTCTTTACCTAAAACCGATAGCATCGAAGTAACGTCAGTAGGATACTATACTATAAGAGAAGCAGTAAACGGACAAAAAACAATCATTTCTCTTTCACCAACCTTCGGTAGTTTAAATGAGGTAATTGTATCAGGAAGTCGCGAATTACAAAAGCGTACTGAAGTTCCGGTAGCAATTGATGTAATTTCAAAAACACAAATAAACGATAGCAAAGCTACCCGGCTTGATATGCTGGTGAATAAAGCACCCGGGGTATTCATGGTTGATCTGGGGAACGAACAGCATAGTATGGCTATCAGGCAGCCATTAGGCTACAACAATCTATATCTCTATCTTGAGGATGGTATTCCCATCAGGACTGTTGGTGATTTTAATCACAATGCTTTGATCGAAATAAACCAGGCATCTTTACAAAGGATAGAAGTGATTAAAGGCCCTGCATCTTCTTTATACGGTAGTGAAGCTGTAGGTGGAGCGCTTAATTTTATCACACAATCTCCGTCACCGGTTCTTTCCGGAAAAATACAGGCAGAAGCGGGAACAAGAGGATATAAGCGCACTGATTTTAATTTGAGCAATACATATAAAAAGCTGGGAATTTATTTTGGGGGATATTATGCTGATCAAACCCAGGTTATAGCAGATCATAATGATTTTCATAAAACCGC
>DASSHD010000338.1:0-5079 GCA_035693085.1 Hanamia sp.
TCAAGCAGTTTGTCTTTATGCGTTTTGGCAATTTCTTCTTCTATCTTAAAAAAGCTTTCGAGCACTCTCCTATTCTTTCCGAGCGCGTTATTAATGTTCCTAACCAGGTTATTCTTTGAGGCCTTTAATTGATTGTTGTAATTGTTTCTGCAATAATCATCACAAAATTTTTTATCGGTTCGTCCTTTTATAGCTTTATCGCAGTTAAGACATCGGGAAGTTTGAGTTTCGGCTGTCATGCTTGTTGGTATTGATTTTGGAAAAGAAAGATACACTAAATATTTTTAAGTACAATCGTTTACAAACGGTTGGTAGTGTCTCAGTTTGGCAGTGTCTCAGTTTGAAAAGTTAAAAATTAGAGAGGTGTATAAAAAGGAGATTGATTTTTTTAAAGATCAGTACCCGTTGAGGTATAAATCAACTTAATTATTAGGATGCAGATATTTGCAATTATAGTATTATCTTTTTCATTCGGTATATTTACGGACGCACTAATTACCGTAATATATATCGAGAAAAGAAAAAATGAACTCCACAAACCTTAATTATTTATCTGTTTTAGGCGCAATTATATGCCTAATATTACCTGTCAAAGATTTAATAACTAATCCAAATAACGCCGACAAATGGTATAAAAGAATTACCGGATTTGGATGGATTTTTTTGAGTGCCTCAATATATTGGGGGATAATATCCATGATAATCATTCATGTTGTTGGTAATGAAAAGATACAAGATGGTAAAGCGTTAAGAAATGATTTAAGCGATAGCTTTAATGTTGCGGTGCAAAGATTGGATACATCTTGGAAATATAATATCTTGTCCAATAAAATTGAGGGAAAGGGAGGCGGAATGCCTTTCATTTATATGCATGATAACAAGAGTACGCGTCTTTACGGAAATTCATTTCAACAAACTAGTATCCAAGAAGGTAAACGAGACTTTATTTCCTCATTTCCAAATATAAGAGCGGGCTTAGTTGATTCATTAAGAAAAATAGTTTCAATTCATCATCTCAAAGACAGTTCAGTCTATCTAGTATTTATGTATAATACAAATGGGTATCTTTATTTTAACGAATTGCAAGCCCTTTTAGAATCAAATAACTATAAAGTTATTGCCCCAGTTTTTAACGTTAAATGGAATGATGAAAGTCTCAATTTGGGTATCAATTTCAGAAAGCACGAAGGGAAAATAGCAGTAGTTGTTGGGAATCTTTTTTAGCATTATTTTTCAGCCAATTTAACTATATCTTCAATAGTCATAAGTCTTTTGATTAATCCCGCTTCCATTGCAGGTGGTACACGCAGCGTTTTATGAATCTTCACAAAGTTGTAATAAACGAAATGTAAAGTAAGTGCCAGGCAATTGTTATCTATTTTTTTTGAGAAAGCATTTGTTAACCTTGTAAATCTTTTATTGTGCATCCGGATAGTTAAGTTTTGTCTTTCTACCTAGAAAGTAGAAATATGTTTTTCACCAGGATTGCCGCTAATAACTGTTTTTCTTATCTCGGTGCATTGTGCAGGACTATATTTTCTTTCTTTCGTCCACCAAAAGTTTTGTAAAAGTATTAGCCGGGGAGAAATTCGACATAGGGAGAAAGCAGTAAACGAATAAATTTTGTGGATTTCTACTTAACCCGTAAACCTTCCAGCTTTTGAATACCTGGAAGGTTTTTTTTAGTAAATCAACAAATTTTAAAGATTTTTATTTTCCACTTCCCCTGCCTTCCTTTCTTTTCTTTTCACCAATAAATACCAATCATTCTCCAACGGCATATATCCCAAATCGTAACAGAAAAAATACACATTCCCTTTTTTATTGGTGTATGTATGCGTCATGTATTTGAATTGAAATCCTTTTTCAAGCAGTTTGTCTTTATGCGTTTTGGCAATTTCTTCTTCTATATTAAAAAAGCTTTCGAGCACTCTCCTATTCTTTCCCAGAGCGTTGTTAATGTTCCTCACCAGGTTATTTTTTGAGGCTTTTAATTGATTGTTGTAATTATTTCTGCAATAATCATCACAAAATTTTTTATCAGTTCGTCCTTTTATAACTTTATCGCAGTTAAGACATCGGGAAGTTTGGGTTTCGGCTGTCATGCTTGTTGGTATTGATTTTGAAAAAGAAAGATACACTAAATATTTTTAAGTACAATCGTTTACAAACGGTTATATACAACTATAAACGAATAAAAACCGAGTAACGCTTTTCTGCCATAGCATCTTTGCGGTGTTGATGAAACAAACACAAACATCAACTGAAATAAAAACATTTTTAAAAACCGTTTGCCGGATAACGGCAGGCACAAAACTCAAAATCATGAATGCATTAAAAAACAAAGTTCAATTGATCGGAAACTTAGGTAACGCACCTGAAGTAAAGAACACAGAAAAAGGTAAAAAACTGGCAAAGTTTTCTATCGCCACCAACGAAACCTATTACAACGCCAAAGGCGAAAAAGTAACCGAGACCCAGTGGCACAATTTAATCGCCTGGGGCAAAGTAGCCGAGGTTGCCGAAAAATATCTTGCCAAAGGAAGCGAGGTAGCCATTGAAGGGAAACTGATGAACAACAATTACACCGACAAAGACGGCAACAAAAAGTACTACACTGAGGTGCAGGTACACGAATTATTGTTGCTCGGCAGCAAGCCTTCGGCTTAGATTTTTTGGCCACGGATTACACGGATTTTCACGGATTTTTTTGTTTTAAAAAGTAAAAGAAGATTCTTCATTAATTGTTTGTTTACTATTGAATGAATTGTAAAGGCCTTAAGAGACTCCTATTAAAACGTATCTTTTCAATCCGTGCAATCCGTGGCTATTTTTAATTCTTAAATTTTTAATATTATGGAACTTGTATTTGAAAATAAAACCTATGCTATCATTGGCTTATGTATGGAAGTTCACAAAATACTCGGGCACGGCTTTAGTGAAATTGTTTACAAAGATGCTATAGTTCATGAAGCAAATTTGAAAAATGTTCAACTGGAAAGAGAAAAAGAATTTAAAATTGAGTACAAACAAACTATATTGAAACATTCTTTTTTTGCAGATTTTGTATTCTTTGATGATATAATCGTAGAAGTAAAAGCTACCGAAAGCGTAATAAATGAAGCGTTTATTTCACAAACAATAAATTATCTAAAGGCTTCCGATTGTAGGCTCGGTTTGATTGTTAACTTTGGAAGAAAATCTTTAGAACATCAACGATTAATTTTTTAAAAGATTACCACGGATAACACGGATTTGTTGCTTTGAATTTTGAAATTCTTGGCCAAACTAATATGCAATTTCTGTCGTAATATTAATCTATTGTTTTATTTTGTTTTTAAAATAATCCGTGTTAATCCGTGTAATCCGTGGCCATATCTTACTTTTAATAATCAGTGGCAAAAAATACATACAATGAACTCCATAGAACATAACGAAATATTTGACCTCGCTTATCGCTTTGTAACTGAAACGAGCGAGAATATTTTTCTTACCGGTAAAGCCGGCACAGGCAAGACAACTTTTCTTAAATATTTAAAAGAGAATTGTTCCAAAAATATTGTCGTTGCGGCGCCAACCGGCGTCGCAGCTATAAACGCGGGCGGAGTTACTTTGCATAGTCTGTTTCAATTGCCTTTTCATCCATTTTTACCTACGGCAGCAAGCAAGAGCGAATTGCTTGGAAAAATGAAATTTGCCAGCCGGCGGCAGGAAATAATGCGCAAGATGGAACTGTTGGTAATTGATGAAATAAGTATGGTGCGCTGCGATACGATGGATGCTATTGACACCATTCTCAGATCTGTACGCCGAAGGCATGAGCTTCCTTTCGGCGGTGTACAATTATTATGTATTGGCGATTTGTATCAATTGCCTCCCGTAGCCCGAAGAGAAGAGTGGAGCATCCTGCAGGAATATTATTCATCAGAATTTTTCTTCGACAGTAACGTTGTCAAAGAACAAATGCCAATGTTGATAGAGCTGAATAAAATTTACCGGCAAAAAGAAGATTCATTCGTATATCTTTTGAATAAGGTTCGCAACAATCAAATGAACACGGATGATTTTGAAGATTTGCACCAAAGATATTCTCCGGATTTCAGGCCATCGTTAGAGGAAAAATACATCACACTTACATCGCACAATAACCAGGCAGATCAGATTAATGCGCGCGAACTGCATAAATTAGCTGCGGGCCCTGTAGTCTATAAAGCAGTTATTGAAGATGATTTTCCTGAAAATATGTATCCGGCAGAAGGCGAACTTATCTTAAAAGCAGGAGCGCAGGTAATGTTTTTAAAAAATGATACGGTAGAAAAAAAATATTTTAATGGAAAAATAGGAGTGGTCAAATCTTTGACGCTGGATGAAATAGTTGTGGATTGTGATGGATTCGAAATTAATGTTCCAAAAGAAACCTGGGAAAATTCACGTTACACTTTGAACCGTGGCGATGGAAAATTAGAACAGGAAACACTCGGAACCTTTACACAATTTCCATTACGGCTTGCGTGGGCGATTACCATTCATAAAAGCCAGGGGCTTACGTTTGAAAAAGTAATGATAGATGCCGGAGCTGCATTCAGCAGTGGACAGGTATATGTCGCTTTGAGCCGATGTACCAGTCTTGACGGAATAGTATTGTTGTCAAAAATTCCATCGGCAGCAATATATAGCAATGAAAATGTAATTACAGGGCAAAAAACACTTACGCCGAAAGGCTCACTGGCAGAACGGTTTGAAGGCGCGAGGCAAGTATTCACCCAACAATTATTAGAAGAAATTTTTTCTTTTGGTGAAATCACCGGCACCATAAATGTGTTGTCTTCTCAAATAAATGAACATAAAGAAAAACTAAACGATGATGCTGTTAGATGGATAAATGACCTTAAAAGTTCGTTTACTGCTGACAGATCCGTTGGCTTGAATTTCATCAGGCATATTGGTGCATTAATGAAACAGGAACCGATGATTGAAAAAAATGCAGCCTTGCAAAAAAGGATTAATGACGCGGCCAATCACTTCCTGCCGAAGTTTAAAGCATTTCAGGATGCAGTTCAAAATCATCCGTTAATTACA
>DASSHD010000339.1:0-11387 GCA_035693085.1 Hanamia sp.
CCCATACTGTTGCCGCAGTTCAAACATTTATAGCATGTACCACTGCGGATGGTTATATGTCCGCAAGTGTTACAGGCGGGAGCATCGCCCTGCATATTTTTAGCCGCCTGGTTTACTGCGTCCAGGCCCTGGCTTTTTTTAATGTGATCTGTCCTGTACGATTTCTGCGTATGTCCTTTACTGTTAGATGCCCCTGTTACTCTTATTTCACTCAACTCCGGAACACGTTCACCAATGGTAGGTGTGTTTTCATCCCATGGGTTATTGCCCAGGTTTTCCACTTCCGGTTTATCCAACACATGTACGAGATCATTTCTTCCCAGGTATTCATAAGCCAAAGAACGGAACATGAAATCAATAATGGATGTTGTGGTTTTTATATTGGGATGTTCCACCATTCCAGACGGCTCAAAACGGGTGAATACAAATTTTTCTACAAACTCTTCCAAAGGAACACCATATTGCAAACCGATAGAAATAGCTATTGCAAAGCAGTTGAGCATACTGCGCATTGTGGCGCCTTCTTTGGCCATATCAATAAAAATTTCTCCAAGAGTGCCATCACTGTATTCTCCGGTACGCAGGAATAAGGCCTGGCCATTTATTTTTGCTTTTTGCGTAAATCCCCGGCGTTTTGCAGGTAAAGTCCTGCGTTCCACAATCATCGCCAGCCTGCGTTTTAATGAAGTGTCAGCACTGTTTTGTACTCTTTTATTTACTTCTTCCAATAGATCATCAATTGTCAACTGCCCCATGTTAACCAAAGCAGTTTCATGCATTTGCCGGTCAGTGGCCGGTTGTTGATTATCGGTTTCCTTTTTCTTCTTGTCACTTTTATTGCTGAGTGGTTGAGATAATTTAGATCCATCACGGTAAAGCGCACATGCTTTTAAACCTAACTTCCAACTTAAAAGATAGGCATCATCAATTTCTTCAATAGTTCCTTCATTGGGCAGGTTGATTGTTTTGGAAATAGCGCCGCTCAGGAAAGGTTGCGCAGCCGCCATCATTCGTATGTGCCCACCGTAGTGGATATATCTTTTGCCGGTTTGGCCGCATTTGTTGGCACAATCAAAAACCGGCAAATGTTCCTCTTTTAAATAAGGAGCGCCTTCTACAGTCATAGTACCACAGATATAAACATTGGCTTCCTCAATTTGTTCGTCAGTAAATCCTAATGCATTCAATAAGCTCCATTCAAAATTATTGTAATCTTCAGCTTTAAATCCAAGTCGTTGCAGGCATTCTTCGCCAAGATTAAAGGCATTGAATACAAACCCAATTTCGAAAGCAGTAGGTAAAGCTGTTTCGATTTTTTGAAGATCATCGGCTGTAAATCCTTTTTTAGAAAGAGATTCAAAATTGATATGCGGGGCATTTTGTAATGTAGCATGACCTTTTGCATAATTTACTATTTCTTCAATTTCATTCTCAGCATATTTTAAATTGCGCAAGGCCTGCGGTACACTTTGATTAATAATTTTAAAATAACCGCCGCCACTTAATTTTTTAAATTTCACTAAAGCAAAATCAGGTTCTACACCGGTAGTATCGCAATCCATCACAAGGCCAATAGTCCCCGTTGGTGCAATCACTGTAGTTTGTGCATTTCTGTAGCCATATTGTTCTCCCATTTTCACTGCATCATCCCAGGCCCTGGTAGCCGCTTTCAATAAGTAATCCGGGCAATCTTTGGCATTAATTCCCTTAGGTTTTATTTCAAGGCCTTCGTAAGCATCCATAGCATCATACGCTGCTGCGCGATGATTGCGCATTACCCGAAGTACATGTTCTTTATTTTCTTCATACTTGCTGAAAGCACCAAGCTGGCTTGCAATTTCTGCAGAGGTTTTATAAGCAATCCCCGTCATAATTGCTGTAATAGCTCCAGTAATACCCCGTGCCTGGTCGCTATCATAAGGAATACCACTCACCATCAGCATACTACCCAGGTTAGCATACCCTAGACCGAGTGTCCGGTAATCATAGCTCAATTGTGCCACTTCCTTACTCGGGAACTGCGCCATCAGCACAGAAATTTCAAGAACTGTTGTCCATAAACGAACCGTATGTTCAAAACCCGAAACATCAAATGAATTATCATCTTCATTAAAAAATTTACGAAGATTTACTGAGGCAAGGTTACAAGCGGTATTATCGAGGAACATGTATTCACTGCACGGATTGCTTGCTCTTATTCTTCCGCCTTCGGGGCAGGTGTGCCATTCATTGATGGTAGTATCATATTGCGTTCCCGGGTCGGCGCACCGCCAGGCAGCATAAGTAATTTCATCCCATAATTTTTTTGCTTTTATCTTTTTCATGGTGCGGCCATCGCTCCGGGCTTTCAATTCCCAATCTTCATCTTTTTCAAGTGCATGGAAAAATTCGTTGGAGATGCGAATAGAATTATTACTATTTTGTCCGCTTACTGTTTTGTAAGCTTCGCCTTCATAATCACTGGGATATCCTGCAGCTATTAATGCAGCCACTTTCTTCTCTTCTTCCACTTTCCAGTTTACAAATTTTTCAATCTCCGGATGGTCAATATCAAGGCAAACCATTTTAGCAGCGCGCCGGGTAGTGCCGCCGCTTTTGATGGCGCCTGCTGCCCGGTCTCCTATTTTTAAAAAACTCATCAACCCGCTGGAAGTACCGCCGCCACTAAGTTTCTCCCCTTCACCACGAATAGAACTGAAATTTGTTCCTACTCCGCTTCCATATTTAAAAATTCTTGCTTCGCGAACCCACAGATCCATAATTCCACCGTCATTTACGAGATCATCTTCTACGCTCAGGATAAAACAATTATGAACTGTAATACCATTTGCAGCAAATTGTGCTGTTTCAGTCTGAATATCATAGACCGTTTCATCGCCGATATAATCTATAGAAACTACCGTCAACTCACTCACGGCATTTTTTTGTTTGCCTGAAATAGTATCATTAAGTTGAATTAGCTTTTCAGTTTTTTCTGCTGAAACAAACCCTATTAATTGAGCATATTTTTTTCTTTCAGATTCGTAGGCAATTGTCAACTGATACAAATCGTGGCGGTCATCCCTTTTGTCTGTGGACTTTGAAACATTGGAATAAATTCCCAGATTCAACAAAAGCAATTGTACGCCATGCACTAACTCTTCACTAATAGAAGTAAGTACCACATCTCCACTATTTCTTCCGTCCTCATTTCGCGTACGCACGCTACCGTCTGCCTGGAAAAGGCTCCGTAAAAACAAACATTTTTCGCCGATAGATCCGGTCATTATTCTTTCAGGAACATGGGCAGATAATGAAGATTGATTCAGTTCGTATTCTCCTACAAAATCATCTACAATTTTACTGTCTAATTTTACTGTCCTGTATAAATCACTTACTGATTTGCGGGTAACAGTTGTGTATTTACCAAAAACAATTTCAAATAAATCCGTTACAAAGGCATATTCATCTTCGTTGATAGTAATAGCGCCGAACAAAGTGGTTTTATTATTACGGTTGTGTTTCCCATAATAGCCATCGCCCACAATCCATCCGGCAAGCGCCGCTTTTGCATTCATCAAAAGATTTTCTTTGTTGCCGGTTTCTTTTGAGGTTTTCAAAATTTCAGCCGACAATTGGTACCTCTTATTGGCTGCTGAAGCTTCTTCAGCCATTTCTGTCACCAGTTCCAGTTCGGGCATTACATTTGTCAAGGCCGTCTGCTGCACTTTCTTTCCAAGTAAGGTATTTAATTGCTGCCACTGATAGGTGCCACCATCTTTTTTACGTTTATCTGAAGACCATATTTGATGGTCGCCGGTAAACTCAATGAAATTCCCATTGCTTAAGGTAGCCCGAAAAACACTTTTGACTCCATTGTTTTTAACAGCAAGTATTTTTACAAATTCATTGCCATCAAATACTTCTATTTCTTTTTGATTTTCATCCACAATTTCTCCTATCTGTACAATTCCCTTTTTTGTAAAAAGCCGGGTATTGTAGCGGGCGCATGCATGTGGTTGTGGCCGCTCATAAGCTGATGTTGATTTTTTTAATACACCATCTTTTGCATCCACAAAATAATGCCCTTGTGGTTTGCCGGTAATACCATATACTTCGTGCAGGCCGGTATTGAACCACTGAGGTGAATTGGGCACGCAGGCCTGGTTCAAAATACAATAAATCAATTCATCATAAAATATTTGTGCATCATCTTTTGTTGCAAAATAATTATTACGCTCTCCCCAAACGCGCCAGCAATGTGCCATGCGATGGGCTACTTGTTTGATAGAAGTCTCTCTTCCTGTTGACCCATCCGGCTGCGGCACTCCGGCTTTGCGAAAATATTTTTGCGCTAAAATGTCGGTAGCTATCTGGCTCCACTGTCGGGGCACTTCTACATTATCAACCTGGAAAACTATTTCGCCGGTAGTATTTTTAATTACCGAAGTGCGATAATCATATTCAAACATATCAAACGGAGAAATGTTTTCTTTTGAAAAATGCCGAATGAAACGGAGGCCGGAGGAAGATTTTTTTGTTGACATCGGGTTAATAGTATTTTTGATTTAATTAATTCTGTTTTTTTGTGAAGCGGGAGAACGAAAATATTTTTTCTCAGCCACAAAATATGCCTCAAAATATTCACATGGTGTGGATAAGAATTGCGGGAAATTTTCTTAGTCAGGCGGGCATTGACTTAGCGGAATTTTGCACATGGTGGGAATAAAAATAATTTGACTTTTTGAAAAAAATTGGCATTAGAATTTTTTATTATAGCTATTTAATGATTAATTATGAAAGCAGTGATACAAAGAGTATCGAAAGCGAGTGTAAGCATTAATAATACTACAAAATCTGCAATAAAAGTTGGTTTACTGGTATTTATTGGAATTGAAGATGCAGACAATGATGAAGATATAAAATGGCTAAGTAATAAAATGGTGAATCTTAGAATTTTTGATGATGAAAATAAGGTACCAAATATATCTGTGAAAGATATTAACGGAGATATTTTGTTAGTCAGCCAATTCACTTTACAGGCTTCCACTAAAAAAGGAAACCGTCCCTCTTATCTAAAAGCAAGTAAGGCAGAAATTGCGATTCCGGTTTATGAAAAAATGATTATTCAATTGGCAAATGATTTAGGCAAAAAAATATTTACCGGAGAATTTGGAGCAGATATGAAAGTGGAATTGGTGAATGACGGGCCGGTAACGATTTTGATTGATACGAAGAACAAAGAATAACGTGGCTGCTGATTATAGCTGTTTTTTTATCCCAATTCTCCTTCATCTTCTTCATTCTGGCTATCAAAATCATCATCATTATCTCCATCTTCCCTGTCTTCATCTTCCTCATAATCATCTCCGATATCTTCTCCGGAAAAAATTGTAAAATTTCCTTTACCTACACTACGTTCCAGAGTTGCAATAATATTAACGGGATGCTTTTCTTTCCAGATAAATATGGCCGGTTTCCCATTTAACCCAAATTCTACATCTATCAATTCTACACGTTCATCATCTTCTTCCAATAAATATTGTGAAACTTCAAAATCTTTATCTGGTTTAAAGCCGAGGTCTTCAGCATATTCAACAGCGCCATAAATAATATTATGCGCCAAAGCATATTCAATTTCAACCATTCCCTGTTCTTCTTTAAATTTATCAAGCAATTCAATAAATTTATCGTATTTATTAAAATCGTAAAAAGTATCCTTTACGCCAAGACAGTACAGGTCAACCAGGTAAACACCAAAAGTAAAATTTCCATTTACGTGTTTGCGTGATACTATTATGCTGGCAAAGCCTGAATCTGCCCAGCTTTTATTGATATAGCATTTGTCAAGAGGTAAATTTCTTGCCCTTGTTTTAATATAATTTTCAGGAGATGTTTTTGACGAAATGGTTTTTTTGCCTTTATTGTTTTTCATATTTATAATAGTACGATTTCTTTATAAATCATTCGATGATTTTATAATGTCAGTAAACAAACTTATAATTAGAATTCTGCTTTTTTTCTTCTTCAATAAAAAATTTTTAAAGAAGCAAAATTAATTCATCATTCATTTTGATATTCCGGTTCATCCAATTTTACAACTTTTTTATTCTGTCTTTTTATCATCACCATATTCAACACTTCTACAATAAACGAGAACGCCATCCCAAAATAAATATAATTTTTCAAATGAAGTTCCTCCGCTTTTTCTGCAGCCCATCCTTCCATCACAAGGCTTAACCCTATCATTACCAAAAAAGAAAGTGCCAGCATTTTAAAAGTAGGATGCTTTTGAATAAACCCCGCAATAATGGGGCTGAATATAAACATAATGAACATAGCAATCACCACTGCAGCTATCATTATTTCTACATGCTTTGCTGTGCCTCCGGCTGTAATTACACTGTCAAAAGAAAATACCATATCAACCAATACGATTTCAAAAATAGCCTGCGAAAATTTCAGTTGTTTTTCTTTAGTTTTAATAATGTCAGGATCTTCGCCTTCTAATTTTTGGTGAATTTCATGCACCGATTTATAAATAAGAAATATCCCGCCTGCCAACATTACGATACTTGCCAGATCAAATCCTTTATCAAAAACAGTAAATAATGGTTTCCCTTTCTGAGCGAGCAGCCATCCCAGTCCGAGCAATAAAATACTTCTTACAATAGAACCCATAATTACCCAGGCCAGCCTTGCTTTCTTATGTTTTTCTTTTGGAAGACGGTTGATAATTATGCTCACAAAAATTACATTATCAACCCCAAGGATAATTTCAAGAATTACAAGAACAAAAAAACTGATAATACTATCAGTTGTTAATAAATGACTCATTTAAAAAATCAATATTTTTATTAAAAAATCCAAGCATTAATTCCCGCTATCGGATCTCACTTCCACTACTTTGTCAACAATATATTTAGTATCGCCGCGCCAGGGTAATTTGGCCATTTTTTCTTTATAATGCACGCTGATGTCCTTTCCTTCCAACATTAACAAGCTGTCTGCAACGGCCTGGTCAGTAACAGAAAAGTCCCACATATAATTCATCATCATGCTATTGTTGGCAGCATTGGTAACGCCGCCGAGATTCATTTCTCCCTCATAAGTTTTAAACATAAAACCCTGTTTGGAGAATTTAATTAACCGGCCGGCACGATTGCCTTCACTGTATGTATAACTATACCGTGCTATGAGAAAAATAGCCAGGAAAACCACAATGATCCCGACTATTGTCAATAAAATTCTTTTCATTGCAAATATTTCCGCAAACATAAACATTTCGTTTAAAAAGCGAAAAAGCTGAAAGTCGAAGGTTCATAGCTCAAAGCTCATAGCTGAAAGGTTGTAAATTGCATAAGTTTTTTATTACAGGAATAAATTGTTTTTAGATTATAAATTACAGATATGAATATAGGTATAGTTTGCTACCCTACTTTTGGAGGAAGCGGCGTGCTGGCAACAGAATTGGGAAAAGCGCTTGCAGAAAAAGGCCATTTCATCCACTTTATCACTTACGCCCAGCCGGTAAGGCTCGGTGGTTTCCATGCTAATATTTTTTATCATGAAGTGAGTGTACCTACTTATCCGCTTTTTGATTATCCGCCTTATGAGACAGCGTTGGCAAGCACGATGGTAGATGTCATCATTAATCAGAAAATAGATTTGTTACATGTGCATTATGCTATTCCTCATGCATCTGCCGGGTACATGGCTCGGCAAATACTCTTGAAAGAAGGGATCAATGTTCCGGTGATTACTACATTGCATGGAACAGATATTACTTTGGTTGGAAGAGACAAAACCTATTCGCCGGTGGTAACTTTTTCCATGAATGAAAGCGCTGCCGTTACCGCTGTTTCAAAAAATCTGCGGGATGAAACGTATAAGAATTTTAAAATGGAAAAAGAAATAGAAGTGATCTATAATTTTGTGGATGCGAAACGTTTCAACAAAAAACCGGTTACTCCTTTTAAACAGGTGATCGCTCCCAATAATGAAAAAATTTTATGCCATGCGTCTAATTTCAGGAAAATAAAAAGAGTAGAGGATGTAGTGAAGGTTTTTGCAAAAGTAAACAAAGTAATTCCTTCCAAGTTATTGTTGGTGGGTGATGGCCCTGAGCGTTCTGCTATTGAAGATCTTTGCAGAAAAACATGTGCACATTCCGACATCAGATTTTTGGGGAGGCAGGAAGAAATGGAAGAAGTGCTCGCCATTTCTGATCTTTTTATTTTGCCCAGCGAATATGAAAGTTTTGGACTTGTAGCACTGGAAGCTATGGCAGCCTGCGTTCCTGTAATCTCTACCAATGTTGGCGGATTACCAGAAATTAACATCAATGGCGTTACGGGGTTTCTAAGCAATGTAGGTGATGTGGAAGACATGAGTAAGAATACCATAAAAATTCTTTCAGATGAAAAGGCATTGGCCAAAATGAAAAAAAATGCCCTGGCTCAGGCAATGAAATTTGATATTACCAATATTGTTCCTCAATACGAAGCATTATATAAAAAGGTGCTAAACTCTATCCACTAAATGGGTAATAAAAAAATGACTAACAGGCAAATATTTTTAAATCACATCGGGCAAACATCTCCAAATCCGCTTACACTGGAAATAGTAAGAGCCAGTAATAGCAAGCTTTACGACATTAATGATAGAGAATATATTGATCTCATCGGTGGTATCAGTGTTTGCAATATCGGACATGGGAATAAAAAAGTAATTGATGCCATAAAAAAACAGGCCGATAATTTCATGCACGTAATGGTAAATGGCGAATTGGTTTTATCTCCTCAAACTGCTTACGCAAAATTGCTTACTGATCAGTTGCCTTCTTCTCTTAACTCTGTTTTTTTTACAACATCGGGAACCGAAGCCACAGAAGGCGCTATGAAATTGGCAAAGCGTTTTACAAACAGAACACAAATTGCTGCATTTAAAAATTCTTATCACGGAAGCACGCAAGGTTCTTTGAGCATTATCGGTGATGAATACTGGCGCAATGCTTTTCGTCCTCTATTACCTGATATTTTGCATCTGGATTATAATAATTTTAAAAGTCTCGAATCTATTACAACTCAAACCGCTTGCGTAATTGCAGAAACCATCCAGGCGGAAGCTGGAGTAATTGTGCCTGATAAAAAATGGATGCAAGCCTTGAGAGAAAAATGTACAGACACGAAAACTTTATTGGTACTTGATGAAATCCAGTGTGGCTTTGGACGGAACGGAACTCTGTGGGCGTTTGAACAATTTGATATTATTCCCGATATATTATTATTGGGAAAAGCTCTTGGTGGCGGAATGCCGTTAGGCGCTTTCATTGCAGAGAAAAAAATAATGGATTCTTTTACGAACAATCCTGTTCTCGGGCATATCAATACTTTTGGTGGTCACCCTGTTTGTTGTGCTGCCGGAAATGCTGCGATGGAATTTTTGTTAGAAGAAAATATTATCAAAGATGTTTTTGAGAAAGAAAAATTATTTCTCAAATATCTTCATCATTCGAAAATAGAAAACATCAAAAGCCGCGGATTGATGTTTGCGCTTGAATTTGATAATTTTTATCAGAATAAAAAAGTAATAGATGCATTAATTGAAAAAGGAGTTTTTACAGATTGGTTTTTATTTGCTTCGCAATGTTTAAGAATTGTACCGCCGCTTACTATTTCAAAAGATGACATTCAAAAA
Source organism: Hanamia sp. (assembly GCA_035693085.1). Lineage (GTDB taxonomy): Bacteria > Bacteroidota > Bacteroidia > Chitinophagales > Chitinophagaceae > Ginsengibacter. The sequence goes on from DASSHD010000339.1 coordinate 9,679, forward strand.
GCATGTAAAATTATATGCCAGGTTGTTTCTGATCTGTAAATTTTAAATCAAATAATTATGAGAGTTTTAAAATCATTTGTAAATGCTTTCCGTGGGTTGAAAGATTGCCTTTCACATGAAAAAAATTTTCAGATACAATACGTAATAGCCTTATTGGTTGTGGGTGCAGGCATTTTTTTTTCATTAAGCGCTATGGAATGGATGATCCTGTTAATTTGTTTTGCAATAGTATTGGGTTTTGAAATTATCAATTCAGCAATTGAAAAATTATGTGATCTGGTTTGTCCTTAATTTAATCTGACCATAAAAAAAGTAAAAGACATGTGCGCCGGAGCTGTATTGCTTTCTGCAATAATTTCTTTTATTATCGGTTGTATTATTTTTTTGCCAAAAATAAAATTGATGTTTTTTAGGTAGCCACGCCTGTCTGGCTGAAGCCCTGTCCAAACTGATTCAGACAGAGATTACAAAGATTAAAACACCTGCCTGACGTAGTCAGGCAGGTGTCGTTTAAAAATTACTCTATAAAAAGAGAATAGAAATCCGTGATATTTGCCTGCTTTCCGCAGGTAGGTCTGTTTACTGTGGAACAAAACCTGATACCACATACCTTTAAGCTAAAAATCCGTTCCCATACTTAAATATAAAACCGGTTTCCCCTGAAAGAATCCGCTCATTGGCCATCCTGCATCGAACTTTAAGAAATACCCAAGCAAGGTACTTCGTGCTCCAAAGCCGTAGCCTCCAAGAAACGGGCCTATTCCAGGAGCTTTAATTTTTACAGATACTACAGGGAGTTGTCCCGGAGAAACTTCAGAATAGGTAGTATAAGGCCGGCCTATTTTATTAAAAGCACCATTCCATGCACTTCCCAAATCAATAAATTGTATCAATTGAAAATTTCTTATAAAAGCATTGTTAATTGGTTTGCTCATCAAAGTAGTAAACACGGGTAATCTGAATTCACTATTGATGACCGTAGAATTGTTTCCATTTGCTGCGTTCTGAATAAATCCGCGAAGATTTACTGCCAAAGATTGAAAAGCATAATCCTCGTCAGGGGCAGGTTGATTAGCCGCATTGAAATAACGATATGACCCATCACTTTTTTGATTACCACTAAACATTAACCAATTATCAATTCCACCCAGATAATAAATTAATTTTTGATTGCCCCAACTGAAATCACCGGCAACTCTGCCCGCCCAGATGAAATTGCGGTATATAGGATAATAGGCGCGCGCATCAAAACCAAAATTAAAAGTATTGTGCCCTACGCCTGTAGGCGGTGTATTCAATTGTGAATTCCAATCAATGTAAGCCTTGTACCGTATGCCATTCCAGATGTTTTGCACCGGATTCAAAGTGTTATCATACACATATTCCAGATGCAACAAACTATAAGTATTTGCCTGCTTAGGAGCCGCAAGGGAAGCCTGGTCTATTCCATCTACAACAATATTATCTTTTCTTACACCCAAATTCAAACGCACACTTTTTGTTTCATCAAATGGATAAGAAATATTGCCCTGGTACAAATTTGAAAGTATTTTGCCTGGAAATGAATTAGTGCCATCTGAAAAACCAACTTCCTGTACACTTCTGTAATATGTGAATCCCCAATCTACCAGCTTTCTTAAATTAGAGAATTGAAATATCCAGTCATTGTCTTTTAAATTGGTAGATAAACGCACGCCGCCGGATATTTT
>DASSHD010000340.1:0-2096 GCA_035693085.1 Hanamia sp.
TCTTTCCGCTATTGGGATTCCCTACTAAAGCAATATGCAACTGATGGCTCAAATTATGATGGAATAATCGCCAAAAGTAATGGTATCAGACTATAATATTTTTACGAAATAAGGAAAGAGATAATTGGCACGATTATTTTATCGTATTCTTCACTACTATTAACATTCATATATTCAACTTAAATTTGTGAGTTCAATTAATTATTTTAGCTTATGAAAAACATTTTAATTTTTCTTGTACTCATTTCGCCGGCAGCAACAGGCCAACGGCTTAAAAAATCGGACAAAGCAATTATTGAGAATTTAAGAACTGAAATCTCTTATCTCGCCAGCGACAAATTAGAGGGCAGAAGAACCGGAACTCCGGGAGAAAAATTAGCTTACGGGTATTTATCTGCTCAATTTGAGAAAACAGGCTTAATACCCAAAGGAGATGGCAATAGCTTTGTTCAGGCATTTGAAATAAATGAAGGGAAACAAATTTTACCTGCAACTCATTTAATGATTAATGGAGAATCGCTTGAAGCTGGGAAGGATTTTTTCCCTTTTATATTCAGTAGTAACGGAAGTATAAAAGCAGATGCCTCACCTGCCTTCCAGGAAAAAGGAATGCCCTGGTTCCTGGATATTAGAGAAACTCTGGGAAAGAACAAAAACAATCCTTATTTTGATTTGGAAGATGCCATTAGAAAAGAGGCAATGGGATTTGAGAAAAAAGGAGCCTCGGCATGTATTGTTTTTAATTCAGGAAAAACAGATGATGAATTACAATTTGAAGGGAAATCAAAAATTCCAGCCTTAAAGATCCCTGTTATTTTTATTACTAAAAATGCTGCAAAAAAATACCTGAGCGATCCATCTGCCAACCTGAATATTGATATGCAAGCCGAATTGGGAGATAAAAAAAGAACCGGACATAACGTGATAGGGTATTTGGATAATGGCGCTGCACACACGATAATTATTGGCGCTCATTACGATCATCTGGGATATGGTGAAGATCATAATTCTCTCTGGACAGGCAAGCCTGAAATTTTTAACGGCGCCGATGATAATGCCAGTGGAACCGCTCTGGTATTGGAACTGGCTAAGATCATGAAAAAATCAAAACTTAAAAAAAATAATTATCTCTTTATTTGTTTTTCAGGTGAGGAATTGGGTTTATATGGCTCAAAATATTTTACAGAAAACCCAACAGTTCCTCTCGATGCGGTTGATTATATGATCAATTGTGATATGGTGGGGCGGTTAAATAATGATACACATACGGTTACAATTGGGGGTTATGGCACATCGCCGGAGTGGGGCAAAATATTACCTGAAAAAACAAAATCGCTCAATGTAAAATTTGATTCGAGCGGCATTGGCCCCAGCGATCATACTTCTTTTTATCTGAAAAATATTCCCGTTTTATTTTTCTTCACGGGTATTCATTCCGATTACCATAAACCAACAGACGATGTGGACAAAATAAACTTTGAAGGTGAATTCCGGGTAATCCAGTACATCGAAAATGTATTAAAAGAAACCAACAATACTAGCAAACTTGCTTTTTCAAAAACGAAAGAACCACAAATGGAAGTGGCGCATTTTACGGTAAGTTTGGGCTTCATGCCTGATTATACTTTTTCAGGAACCGGTGTAAGGGCAGACGGAATTATTGATGGAAAAATTGCTCAGAAGATTGGAATGGAAGCAGGTGATGTAATTATTCAATTAGGCGATTTTAAAGTAACGGATATATATAATTATATGACTGCTTTAAGTAAATTTAAAAAAGGCGATACCACTAAGCTGACAGTGATGCGGGGGAAAGAAGAAAAGAGTTTTGATGTGGTTTTTTAAAAAACAGGAAAAATGAAATTGCGAATTGACAATGAGGCGATGCTCGGAGACTTTTTTGAAAACACGAGACTTTTAGGCGTTGTAGCGTCAATAGAGCAATATCGTTTTTGCTGGCACTTAAATCAAATTTTGAATTTTGATTTCAGGATCAATAATAATATTGAAATACGTTTGAATAAAAAAACACGGAGTTACTTTTTTCCGATCTATCAGTATGGAGAACTTTCAGGAACCATAAATCATTATCTTTA
>DASSHD010000341.1:0-2544 GCA_035693085.1 Hanamia sp.
ATCCCGGCTGCCCTGCAGGAGTGATGTAAGAAATATTTTTAGAATCCACGCTTCCCTGCAATGTCAGATAGTGCTTAAAGTCAACAGGGCTCACTGTTGTTAAGGCAACCAATTTAGGTTGAACTAAAACTGCAGAAGAAGTATCTGTTTTTGCGATTTCTTTTTGCAAGTCAGATATTTTAGTATCAAGGTTGTCCTTTTGTGTTTTTAATTTTTCCAATTGAGTTTTTTTATCAGCTAAAGAATTTCCTTTTTTCCCGGTATCTCCGCACGAGGAAACAAAAGATACCAACAGAATAGTCATACTGATCGTTATTAATTTTTTCATTGTTTTTTGTTATTTGGTACTTTGATTATTTTATTTTGTTATAATTTTCCTGCAGCGGTCAGGTAATCTATTTTAGCAATAATGGCATCGTATAAAGAGCTGTAATAATTATTTTGAGCTGTAACAAGATCTGCCTGTGCAGTAGAAATTTCCTGGTTGCTGCCTACTCCCTGTTCATATTTTAATTTGGTAGAATTATACACACTCTCTGCCAGGTCAACATTTTTTTCCTGAACATCCATTGTGATTAAGGCGTTCTTAAAATTAATTCTTGATTGGGCTACATCATTGTCAATAGAGGACTTTAACTGGTCCAACTGATTATTCAGTTTCATTAAATTGAACCTGGCAGTGGCAATATTTGCATTTCGTGAGCCACCATCGAAAATGGGGATTGATAAATTAAAACTTAAGAATGAATTACCATACCACGGTTCACTTCCTTTGAAAAAATCAAATTTGTTTCGCTGTGCATTTTGGTTAACATTTGCTGAAAAAGATAATGTTGGTATCTTGCTCAGTTGGTATCTTCTTATATTATATTTACCGAGGTCAATAGAAGTTTCTAATAATTGAAATTCTTTTCTGTCCTCATAATTATAATCTTCATCAAGAATATTGGATTTTATTTCAGCATCAGATAGTGTATCAGTAAGATTAATCTGATCACGCTGTGGAATATTCATTAAAAATTTCAGGCCTTCTTTTCCTGCGTCAATCTGGTTTTGGGCTTTTAATTTTTGAGTTTCCAAATTGCTCAACTGTACCTGCACTTTGTCCACGTCTAATTTTTCAGCAAAGCCGTTTTTATAAATTTCTTTGGTATCATGAAGTAGTTTTTCATAATTGGCAATGTTAGCATTTAGTGTTCCAATTTGTCTTTTTGACACTACCAATTGATAATAAATTTTATAAACGTTTGTTTTTATTTGCTCTTTGGTAACTTCTTCGGTTAATTGAGCATTTTTTAATGCAGTATTTCTTGCCTGCAAACCGACAAATACCTGCCCATCAAAAAGGATTTGCTTTAAAGCGACTCCATAAGTACCGTTATATTTTGTTCCGAATTTTATAGGAATATAAGTGCCTGGAGTACCGCCGGTAAATTCAGCCGGGATAAGCTGGGTAGCTATTGAAAGAAAATCTGTTAAGGAAACACTCCCACTGATTTGCGGTAATGCTTGTGCAGTATAACCTTTGTTGGTTTGCTCCTGGATTTTAATATCAAGCAGGGCATTCTTAACCTGCACTGCATGGCTCATTGCATAGTCCACTGCTTCTTTTGCAGTAAAAGAAAAAGTTTGTGGTAAGGTATCTTTTTGTTGGGCATTTGCTATAAAAAAAATGCCACTACAAATTACTGTTATAATCAATTTTATCATCCTTGTTTTCATTGTGCGTTTGTTTTCGTCTGCTTATTAGCCGACCTTTCTTTTTGATATTTTGTAATTAATTTATAGCCTTTGGGCGTTACCATTCCGTAAAGAAAAAATTCTATTAATTGTTGATGAAGAAATACCATGGGGAACTGATTCCTGGGAAACAGGTCTTCATTAAAAGGTATCATCATGCATTCAAGGCGGGTCTTTGCTATAATATCCGAATTCATATCTTCCCTGTACAATCCTTCTTTCTTTCCTCTCTCTATATTTTTTTTCATGATGTCGAAAAGGAAATTGTATTTGAATTCTTTAAATTTTTTATAAGTAGCAGGATAATTTCTTTCAATGTCAAATAAAATCCCAGGACTCATATTTTCAAAAGTGGTTTGTAAACTATCCATAGCCAGAAATACTTCATGAACAGCATTATCAGCTTCTACACGGCTCGCCTGACAATAGTTTCTGTTATAATTCAGGATGTCGCCAATTACCGCATCTACCAATTCATTTTTATCAGAAAAAGATTGATAAATTGTTTTTTTGGATACACCCAATTGGGATGCGATCTCATCCATCGTTACAGATTTTATTCCATAGCGCCGGTAAAGTTCATCCGCTTTTTGTTTTATTCTGTTTTTTAGTTCCATTGGGCGGCAAAACTAAGGAAACTTTTTATGTCACCAAAGTTTCCTTAATATTTTTTGTAAAATTTATGGATGAATGGTATTTATTTAAAAAATGCAGTCGCTTGGTTTGGAGTACAGTGAACTAATAAATAACCCAAATCTTTATTTAGTATTTACCTGCATTCCGTTCTTGTGTGATTAAGGAAAT
>DASSHD010000342.1:0-5385 GCA_035693085.1 Hanamia sp.
TCATGTTAAATGATGCAGTTCGGGCAAAAACCTGTGCGTCTCCTGTCCAGCCAAGTCGTTCATCGCGCTGTGGACAATCGGTAGGCACGTCTAAAAAATTCCCTTTTTGACCCCATTGTATATTATGCTGCAATTGATTAACCAATTCATTGGATGTGCTGAAAGTTCCCGTTTCTTTCATGCCAGCATATATGGCAACTGCCGTAAAATCACCAGGGTTCAAATCTCCTTTTATACCTTCTACTTTTATATAACGAAAACCATAGTAGGTAAAATGCGGTTCAAAAAATTCTTCTCCTTTCCCATTTAAAATATAAGTAGAGGTAGCTTTTGCTGCACGAAGGTTAGCAGTATAAAAATTACCTTCTTTGTCTAAAACTTCTGCATGTTTTATAATAACAGTATCACCCGCATTTCCTTTTACTTTCAGCATAATCCAGCCAACGAGATTTTGCCCAAAATCAATAACCCGTTCACCTTTTGGTGTAGTAAAAATTTTCACCGGTTTAAAAGTCTCATGTTTCTGCGCAGGCTCATTAATAGTAGCAATAAGATTATCATTTGAAAAACTTTCAATTTTTACGCCACTCCAGTTTGAATCATTGTAACCAGGCATTGCCCATCCTTTTTTTTCAAGCCGGGCATCAATAGTTTCCCCATTATAGATACTCGAGCTTATGATGCTGCCTGTTGTTGATTTCCAGCTTTCATCAGAAACAATCGTTTTTATTGAACCATCCGTATAGGTAATTGATAATTGAAGTAAAAGAGAAATATCTTTTCCATAAATATTTTTATTGTTTTTCCATGCAAGATGTCCCCGGTACCAACCACTTCCCAAGGTTACACCAATTGCATTGTTTCCTACTTTTAAAAGGTTTGATACATCATATACCTGGTATTGCAGCCTTTTATTATAGCTTGTCCAGCCGGGGGTAAAATAATCATTACCTACACGATGGCCGTTGATCTGAGCCTCATACAAACCATGAGCTGTAACAAATAAGGAAGCTGATTTTATTTTTCTATGAGCATCAAATTCTTTTCTAAACATAGGACTTGGTTGACCCACGGTATCTGTGAAACCTGGTTCAATCCATTTTGCTTTCCAGTCTGACGAGGATAATAATCCCATTAGCCAAAAAGCAGGAGAGCTCCAATCTGAAACCTTTCCTTTATTATCCCACACCCGCACCTGCCAAAAATATCTTGCCCCTGATTCTAACTTTTTCCCATTATAAGGAATATGCACCGATTGATCAGAGTAAACTTTATCTGTATGCCAGACTAATTTCGTCTCTTGTTTAAAGTCGGGGATATTTTCACTAATTCTTAATTCATACGCTGTTTGGACCACATTTCTATTATTTGAGAAAAGTTGCCAGGAGAATTGGGGCTGAGCAATTCCAACACCTAAAGGATTAACCTTGTTTTCACAAAGCAGGTTGTTAACGCTTACCTGGGCAAAACAACATAAGTTTAATAATAATGAGGCAACAACAAAAGCACTTTTTATCATGATTTTTAATTTTTTAATTTTAAGAATATTTGGTTTCGATAGAAATTAATTTGTCATTTATTTTCAGGCAATTTAATTGGCAAATCAAGCCATGCCAATCCTATATCTCTTTTCATGTGATGAATACTATTTCCTTCAGTGGCATCATAAAACAAGGCTAATCTGTTGCCCACTTTTATTACTGAAGGCATCCCTATTGCTCCTTTGGCCCAGGTACAATTTTGTCTATCCAAAACGATAGCTTTGTTTGCTGTATCCCATTTGTTGATATTTTTTGACCAGTACATCCAAACAGCATCAGTATATTCTTTTCCCTTTTGATTAATGCCAATATGGTTCGTGAATAAAAACCATGTTTTTGATTTTTTATCAAAATAAAGAGAAGAATTCTCAACCTGTTCGGTAACGGGAAATACAGGTGAATTATCAATTTTCCACGAACCATTTAGATTATGAGTACGAGCTATACCCAGTGTTCGTTTGGTTTTACCATCCTTCTCGCTTGCAGCACTAAAAAACTGTAAGTATTCATTTTTATATTTCACTATAAACCCCGGGCTGGCTGTAACCGTATAGAAACTTCCTTTTTTAGGCGGGAAGGGAATAACATCGTATTGCTTTATCCACGGCCCTTCCAAAGATTCTGATCTCGCCTTCATGGTAAGGTAAGGGAAGGAAGGAATGCGATCCGGCGGAGGTGTGGTATTGGGCGTTCCGAGGTAAAACATGTGCCAGGTATTTTTTTCCTTTATAACCCATGGCGCTGAAGCGCTTTTTGAATCATTAGTTCCTGGTTTGCCCAGGCTAAGAATCGGGCCTTTTTTTGTCCATGTTTTTAAATCTTTACTTTCTGCAAGGCAAGCCAGCCAGCCATCTTTTCCCGCACCATCATAAAACAAATAATAAATTCCATTTTCTTTATTTACAATAGCCTCTCTTGCTCCATAAACATCACAGCTATCTTTGCCATCACCATGTCTTAAAACAATTCCATAGTCAACTGCATTTATACGATAATGAGCCAGAGGGCGGTTATCAATGTATGGTGTTTGCTGCGCAAAAGCACTGCCATAAATGAGGCACACTAAGGGCGAAAGGAGAAAATATTTTATAGAAGTGAATGAGATCATAGTACTTGAAATTGTAGGTTGTAAAAAAGACTTCTTTTTATTTTTCGATTCATAATAATTTTTATTATATTGTTATTTTTATGCTCATTTATATAAAAAATAATGTAAGATTATTAAAAAGCGTTTCCAGCTTTTCTTTCAATTCCTCAAACTGCTCCCAGTAAGTATCAAGCCCTATTCCGAATAAACCATATTTTAGTGTGACCATTACTGTTATGTTTTATGTTTGCAACTTTTTAATTAAAAACTTTTAAGAGCAAAAATTAGTTGTTCTTCTTTATACTATTTAAAACCAATTGTAGTAAATAAGAATCTTTATTATTTGTTTATCTACTGTATCTATCTGATATATTGACTTAATATGCAAACCTAATTTTTTAATTGAATCACACTTACCGCAAAAGGCAAAAGCGTAATGCCGGTTCCGGTAAGTTTTGAATTCTCAATCTGATTACCCGAAGAAGTATTCACAGAAAACACTTCTGCATTTTTTACTTCATTTGATAGATCAATCTCTATAACTTTATTTGTTTTGTTGATTAGCAACAGGCGTTTAATTTTTCCGGAAATAAAAGCTTGTGCTGCTATATCTTTAGAATCGGTTTCTGTAAGCATCATTTTGTCTCCCGGACCAAAATTGTCTTTCAATAATTTCAATACGAGAAATCTTGCATTGGGCTGGCCATTCTTCCAATTGATCATAGTAACATCAGGGAATTGCGTAGGATATCCTATTAGTTGAGACTCTCCCGCCACATGAATTCCCATCTTTGCTAATTCAATATAGATGTAAGCAAACATTCCCCCTGACAGATTCCAGTAATCATCAGGAATGGATGTTCCTTGTTGATCTCCTAATATATTTCCAATTTCGTTTATATAGGTCATGCAATGAGGAGCCAGGCGCATACGAATATTTTCAATAAAGCGCACCCTATCCAAAAAAGCATTAGCCTTACTGTAAAAAGCATATTGATAATTTTCAATTGTTTGTTCCTTAAATTCCGGTTTACCATAAAAATGATAGGATATAGCTTCAGGTTTTACACCGTCCGTATGATTAGAAGAATCCAAAAAATATTCAAACCAACCTGGATCGTTTCCTCTGGCGAGAGACATCCCTATGAACTTCATTTCCGGGGAAATTTTTTTCATGGCAATAACCATAGCATCATATATCCGTGTATATTCCTGAACAGAAAATTGATGCTCAAGATCGGGTTCGTTTAGTATTTCCCAAAAAGGGAAGGTATAAGAATGGCCTGACTTATGATATTTACCTAATTCATCGGTAAATCCTCCTTTAGTGTACCAGCTTAATAGCCGGCTATAATAGTCTGTAAGTTCTTTGAGAGTGGTGTCTCTGAATTTCCTTCCTTGTTTGTAATTCCAGTTCACTTCATCAGGATCATCAGAATAGGTTATCTTTTGTTCTGTCTCAAACATCCACTCAGGAATTGTGCTGAAATCCATTACGATTGAATGGCCTTTTGTAGCTTCCATAAAATCCTCAACAATAGGATCTATCTTACTGAAATCCCAAAAGGTTTTGCTACCTGAAGGGGGCTCTAATTCTGCAACAGCCATGTGAGGGTATGGATACCAGGGAACAAAACGAACATAATCGGCTCCTAATTTTTTAAGCGCGTCAAAGACCTCTTTGTGAATGTAAGAATTTCGATATAACATCGGATTGACTACTACCTGGAGCGTAGGTGTGGTTTTGGATACCATCACTACCTTATCCCAATTCACAGTCACCTGTTTTTTTTGAGCATAAAGTTCGGAAAACGAAAGTAACATGGTCATGCATACCAGAAGTAACCGATATGATAAAGTATTTATCTTCATTTTATTTATTTGACTTTGAAATATAATCATCCGTAGTTTTAAAATGGTTAAGTGTCAAATCTTTTCCTTAATAAATCTTTCATAAAAAGGTTTATTTCCCATTGGTCTCTAATTGGAGACCCATCAGTTCTTGTCCACATATATGATGGTGGACCGAATTCTGTGGTAATCGTGAAAAATACAGCCTTCTGGTCTTCTTGATACCGGATAATTTCCCCCCAAATTTTAAAAAAGAAATCTACCGGTTCCTGCCATAAAAATTCCCTTGGGTCTGGTATTTGAGGCCCCTGGGTATAGCCAACCCTTGCATGAATGTGCTTTGTTCTTCTTATTGCCTCATGTAAAATTTCAGGGCTATTTTCCAGTAAACTTTCTGTCACACAAGTCCAGTGAGAAAAATCAGCTGTTATTTTCATTGCAGGCCTCAATTTGAATAATTCCATAGCCTGGTAAGGACTATATCCTATTCTACCCCGGTGTGTTTCATGGGCAACTACTATATTATTCTTAACTGAAAACTCTTCTACTGTATCAATTACCTTTAACTGTTCTTCAATATTAAAATAGTCCTTACCGGAATGAGAGTTGATTAAAAGAGGATCGCATTCCAAAGAAAGTGATAAGTAATACTCAAGATACTTACAATATTCAGTGATCGAATTTCCTTTTGCCTGATGCTGATGAGCGACGACGACTAATTTATACTTCTCCAAAAGCGATATGAATTTTTCCCTTTCATTCTTTTCTTCAGGTATCCATGTATCAATACCATCATAACCTGCTTCTTTCACCTTTGAAAAAAAATCTTCCAAAGGTAAATGCTCATAACCCCACTGTGGACAAAGGATCAGTAACTTCATCAGTTATTAATGTTAGTCTTTGAAT
>DASSHD010000343.1:0-7671 GCA_035693085.1 Hanamia sp.
TCAAAACAAAACCAAAAATTACTGCTATTATATTTGTGGGAGAATAAATAGCTATCATAGCGCCTGCTACTGCACCCGTTGTAGTAGCTATTTCCAGGAACATTCCTATCCTGATATTTGAAATTCCTTCTTTTACATAGGCCGCCGCCGCTCCTGAAGAAGTAGCAATAACAGAAACCAGGGAAGCACCAATTGCATAATGTATATCAACATTAAATAAAAGGGTAAGCATTGGGATAATAACTACTCCACCACCTAATCCTGTCAATGAACCTAACAATCCTGCAATAAAAGAACCGGCAAAGACGATGAGGGAAAATATCAGGGTTGTCATTAATTTCTGTAAAAAAGTTTTATGTTTTTGAAAAGCGTTATGTGGTGTTATTGAAATAAACTCATAAACGGGCAAAATTAAATGAAATAAATATTTACTGGCGTTAAAGAATTCATTGGTTAAGAAATCAAATTCTTAAGGAAAATAATTTGCAACATTTCTAAAAATTAAATTCCTGTTTATTCAGTAAACCTACCTGTCCGTTAGGCAGGCAAACAAATGCACCAGATTCTTATTTTTAAAAATATTACAAAATAAAAAAAATATTTGGCGGAGCTAAAATAATTAGTATTTTTGCCCTAATTAAATTAGTTAACCATGTCATTAGCAGGCCAGAATTTAAAATATTTACGTAAGCTTCGTGGATGGACCCAGGAAGAATTTGCTACTAAATTAGGTATCAAACGATCTCTTATCGGCGCTTATGAAGAAGAAAGAGCCGATCCGAGATTAGAAGTGCTTGAAACCATAAGTGAGATATTTAAAGTTACATTAGATGAACTTTTATTACATGATCTCAGTGAAGAAAAAGGTGGTAATTATCTTGCCAAAAGAAGGCAAATGAAAATGATGAGTGCCGACAGAAACCTTATTCATTTTGTGCCTGTAAAGGCTGCTGCAGGCTATCTTGCCGGGTATGCCGACAGCGAATTTATTGATGAACTCAATACGTTTACTTTACCGATGCTTACCGGTGGCAGCTACCGTGCTTTTGAAATTATAGGTGATAGTATGATGCCTACTCCAAGCGGAAGCGTAATTGTGGGCGAAAAAGTGGAAAATTTAGATAGTGTAAAAAACAATGCCGCGTATATAGTAATTAGTAAGAGCGAAGGAATTGTTTATAAACGCGTAGTAAAAAATAATAAGAATAAGAATAAATTAACCCTTGTAAGCGACAATCCGGCATTTCAGCCGTACCAGGTTCAGGCGGCTGATGTGTTGGAAATGTGGCATGCGCAGGCTATCATCAACAAAGTAACCCAACAGCAAAGATGGGATGTGGATTCCCTTGTTAATTTAGTTAGTAATTTACAGGATCAGGTTAGTACTTTGAAAAAGAAAATGAATTAGAAAAAGGGTTATGTTTGTATTTACTTATTGAGTTTACTTCAGATTACAAGGAAGGAAAATGGTCAGATAAACAATCTATTAATAATAATTTAAAAACACAGTTATGATTAAATTACAGGTTATCGGCAATCTTGGCAAAGATTGTGTTCTAAAAGAAGTAAACGGTAAAAACGTTATCAATTTCAATGTAGCGCATACTGAAAAGTTTAAAGATTCTACCGGAGCACAAAGAGAGCGTACAACATGGGTAGAATGTGCATTCTGGACAGATAGAACTGCCATTGCACCTTATCTTTTAAAAGGGCAATTGGTATATGTAGAGGGTAGCCCCGAAGCCGATGCATATCTTAATAAAGAAAATCAGCCCACGGGAAAATTGAAGTTACGGGTTAGGGATATTCAACTTTTAGGAGGTCGTAGTGATAGTAATTCCTCTGGAAATAATTCTGATTCTTCTTCTAATTCTTCTTCTGCAAATACTTTATCTTCTAATAAGATGCAACCGGAGCCTTCAACAGTAGAAGAGCCTGCTGACGATTTACCATTTTAAAATATTTTGGTTGTTCCTTGTTAAGCGGCTTACTTTTGGAGCCGCTTTTTTTATTTCATAATTTTTTTTGATAATTATCTTTAAAATAAATGAGATGATAGATTTTAAAAGATTAGATCACGTTCAAATTTGTATTCCGATTGGAAAAGAAAACGAAGCGAGAAGATTTTATACTGATATAATAGGACTCAATGAAATTCCCAAGCCTAAAGGATTAATTAAAAATGGTGGACTTTGGTATCAGATTGCAAATATTCAATTACATATTGGAACAGAAAATGAAATCAATAAATCCAAGCGGCATCCTGCATTTGAAGTTAGCGATTTGAAAGAGGCAAGAGCTGATTTAGTAAAACATCATATATCAATTAAAGAAGAAATTCAAATTCCCGGGCAAAACCGTTTATCTTTCATGGACCCTTTTGGGAATCGTATTGAATTGTTGGAGAAAGTATGATTTTTTTTGTTTTATAATCTGGCGGTTTATATAGTTTGAAAACTTATAGGCACCTCTAAAAACTTACCATTTCCTCTCTTTTGAAAAGGAATTAAAGGCGAGCCTGCCTGACGGCCAGACCGGGTTAAACATAACCCACATTGCAGCAAAAACGCCAATTTTCAGTTTCTTTTGGGTATTTTTTCGGGGTTTAAAATCTACAACCCTTGCTGGTAAAGAGTTTTGTTTTTCAAATAGGCTTGTAGTACACAGGGGGGTGTTCGTAACCTGACATCAGTTGATAGCTTTGCGGCCAATGTATTTAAAGGCTTCATTCAGACACAATCCAGCTATCAGGGATATCGCTGCTTACTACCGCTTAGTAGAAAGCTATCGCAATGAATATGATAGGGTTTGTCATAAAACACTTTTAAACATTGGATTTTGGCCGGATGCTACCCGGATACAAAAAGATAAAGTAGTGGATTATCTCAATGCCAGGTATAAGAACCAATTAGCACTTTTTGAGGAACCCGACACTCAGGTAATACAATGGGCTAATCGTTTTTGGAATGAGATGATAGAAAACAAAACCATCGACCGCAAAACGATGGAACAAAAGCACAGACTCGTAAAAGCGGATACCATAAAGCATAAGGAGGCAAGGGAAATAGGCACAGAGTGGATATGCGCCAATACATGGAACCAGCTAAAACTTACTGAATTATTTGAGGAACTTAACTGGCAACAGGAAAAAATCCAACTGGCAATGACCCAGGTTATTAGCAGGACCGTGTATCCTGGCTCTGAGCTTGCCACCAGCAAGTGGATAAAAGACAATTCTGCTGTATGCGATATCACTGGTTATAATATAGATAAAATGACCAAGGATAAACTTTACCAAAGTGCTTTAGATTTATACGAGTTTAAAGAAACCATCGAAAAATATTTATCTACCAAAACCAATGAACTCTTTGATTTGCAAGATAGGATAATGCTGTACGATCTTACCAATACCTATTTTGAAGGCAGTAAAAGAAATAGCCGGTTGGCTAAATACGGCAGAAGCAAAGAGAAACGCAGCGATGCAAAATTGGTAGTACTGGCAATGGTGATAAACATAGAAGGCTTCATAAAATATTCAGCTATACACGAAGGTAATTATGCCGACACATCAGATATCAGCACGCTGCTTGAAAAGCTATCCCGCAATACCGGCACCGTAAAGCCAATAGTGGTAATGGATGCAGGAATAGCTTCAGAAAAAAACCTGGACACCTTAACCCGAAAGGGCTATAAATATGTAGTAGTAAGCAGAAAAAAAATAAAAGACTATCAACCTGCAAAGCAAGGAAAAGAAACTTATTTACTTACAAAATCAAAAAAAGTAATACGGCTAACAGTAATACAAAGTGAAAAATATACCGATAGCTTTTTAAAGGTAGAAAGTCCGGCAAAGGGCATTAAAGAGCAAGGTATCAAAAACAGATTAGAGCAGGGCTTCGAAGAAAAGCTTCATCTGATAAAACAAAGTTTAACCAAACCAGGGGGCGTAAAAAAAGTAGCGAAAGTGCAACAAAGAATAGGCAGGGCAAAACAAAAATATCCGTCGGTTCATCATCTCTATATCATTCATCTTAATATTGACACAACCACCCAAACGGTAAAGGGTTTACACTGGCAAAAGGATATAGTAAAAGCAGAAGAAGCCAACAGCAAGCTGGGAGTTTATTTTTTAAGAACAAATTTAGATGGCCCGGATGATGCCTTAGAATGGATGATATATAATACCATAAGAGAGATAGAATCTACGTTTAGGGTGCTGAAAACAGATTTAGACCTACGGCCAATCTATCATAAGAAAGATGACTCGTTAATGGCACATTTACACTTAGGATTACTAGCTTATTGGCTTGTCAACACCATAAGGTACCAGCTTAAGCAATCAGGAATCAATGATGACTGGAAAGAAATAAACCGAAAGGCATCCACACAAAAATCTGTTTTAACAACAGCTCAAAACAGCTACGATAAAATCATACAAATAAAAAGATGTACTGAGCCTTCAGAAGACCTCAAAAAAATCCACGATGCCCTAAAAAATCAAAAGCCCAAACCTTTTAAGCAAATTAAATTTGTAGTACACAAACCGCCCCCCAAGAAACCTGGAGCCACCGATATTGCTCAATTTAGATCAGATTAGCTGCAATGTGGGATAAGGAACAGGTTTTTAGAGATGTCCTTATATATTCTGTCTGGTAACTTTTTCACTCCATTTCGCGCATCCATTTATCTCTTTCATCGGGACTGAATTTCCAGGGAGCAAAGTTATTTTCTATATTATTGAACATGGCATTCCATTCTGCAGGAGCGTTGCTGTCTTCCATTATAAGGGCGCGACGTAGTTCAAAGATGATGCTAAGAGGATTGATACTAACCGGGCATTCTTCCACGCAGGCATTGCAGGAAGTACAAGCACGCAATTCTTCCACGGTAATATAATCATTCAACAACTTTTTCCCGTCATCTTTAAAAGCGCCATTTTCTTTAATATTTTTTCTTACATCTTCCATTCTGTCCCTGGTGTCCATCATTATTTTGCGGGGGCTTAATAATTTTCCGGTAATATTTGCGGGACAGGCTGCTGTACATCTTCCACATTCTGTGCAGGTGTAAGCATCCAATAAATTTTTCCAGCTCAGATCAAAAATATCTTTGGCGCCAAACTTTTGCGTTTGTGTATCACCGTTAGCCGCGGCCAGTTCGGGCTTGAACATATATTCCACCTCTTGCTCCACATTTTTCATATTTTTCATTTTGCCTTTAGGCACAAGAGGTTTGTAATATGTATTTGGGAAAGCCAGCAGAATATGAAAATGCTTGCTGTATGGTAAATAATTAAGAAATGAAAAAATTCCGGTAATATGAAGCCACCAGCAACTGCGCTCCATACCTACAAGAGTAGTTGGTTTTAAGTGTTGTAATTGAGTAGCGAGAAATCCGGAAAGAATAAAATTTCCATGATCCGCGTAATGAGGATTTCCCTGCAGTTGCAATGCTCTGTCAGCAGAGTTCATCGTAAGGAATAATCCCATTAAAATAATTTCAGTAATCAAAATTAAATTAGCATCTGTATGAGGCCATCCATCAAGATCATGCTGAATGAAACGCTTCAGCTTTAAAATATTTCTTCTTACTAAAAAAAGGACACAAGCTATTAATACACCTATTGCAAGTATCTCAAAAAAATCAATGATAAATGTATAAAAGCTGCCAAGTGGTTCAGCAAACATTCTATGTGTACCAAAAATTCCATCAAGTACAATTTCTAAAACTTCTATATTAATAATAATAAAACCGGCGTAGATAACGAAATGCATTACACCTACTAAGGGATACCTGAACATTTTTTTCTGGCCAAATGCCAGTAAAAGCACATTTTTCCATCTTTCCTGTTTATTATCAGAGAGATCTTCATCATGTCCTAAATTTATATTAGCCGATATTTCTTTTACTTTCCTGTAAAAAAGATAAATGGCAAAGCCAATAAGAATGATAAACAATATTTGCTGTACCAACTGCATATATGATAGATAGGGTGCTAAGATAATGGTTTTTAGTTCTTAATTTGTAGTTTGTAAATTGCCGATGCACGAATTAGGTATAATAGGTTCTTTGCGTTTTGGTCTGTAAATTGTAATTTGCTTTCACTTACAAAAAATCAATATCAGATATGCCTGCTCATTTTATTCTTTCAAAAGAGATTGCTTATAGAAAACTTCACAGGATGGCTTATGAGATAGCTGAACGGAATATAAATGAAAAGCAAATAATTATTGCCGGTATAAAAGAGAATGGAAGTATTATCGCTGCTATATTAGTTACTTTTTTGAAAGATATTTTTAAAGGCCAATTAAAAATAATCGAAATTAGAATAGACAAAAAGGATCCAAAGAATATCTCTGTTTCTGAGAAAATAAATTTTGATAATAAAACAATCATTATCACGGATGATGTGGCCAATAGTGGGAAAACATTGTTATACGCGATAAAACCATTTCTTGAATTTTACCCAAAGAGGATACAAACATTGGTTCTGGTTGAGAGAAGTTATAAAGAATTTCCTGTTTCTCCTGACTATGTCGGGCTTTCTGTTTCTACTGCTCTAACAGAAAAAATAATTGTGGAAACATCAAATGGTGAGATAGATGGGGCAAAACTATTAACAAATTAATCTCGATTACTTTCTCTTTATTTTTCCAAAGATTTCCAGGTTACAAAAAATGCTATCAATATTATAATAATAATCAGTGCAATCGTAAAATAAAGCCAGGGCATATCTTTAAAACGCCGTTTTTCTTTTGCGTTTTTCTTTTTTTGTAATTGTATTTGGAGATTTCGATTCAGTTGTTCGGCAAAAGTCAAAGGATCTTTATTGGTTTTAAAATTGCTTAATCCATCCACTGCATCACTTGCCAATTCAGAATCTACCAGGGTTTTCTCAAATTCATGTTTTTCCTCCGCGGATAATTTATCGCTGAGATAGTCCATCAACTTTTGGTTGTCAATATCTTTATTACTGTTTGATAATATGTTTAATAAATCATCATCCATTTTTTTTATTTTCGTTTAGGATTGCATGTTTTATTTTTAATTCATTCAATATTTAGACTCCATTATTCTTTTCAGATTCCTTTTACCATTCTGCAAACAGCTTTTTACCTGTAGCATTGTCAGGCCTGTCATGGCAGCTACTTCTGCATAAGATTTTTTTTGAAAATAAAATAGATCCACACATCGTTGCTGATCCGGGTTTAATTGTTTTAATGCTTCCTGCAATTTATGAAGAAGTCTGTCTTTTTCAATTAAATCATTTTTATCAAAATTAATTGTATCCTCTGGTGCTATTTTCTCATTCCATTCTATATATATATTTCTATTGTCCCGTAGCTTCATCAGGCAATGATTTTTAGCAATCATATATATCCAGCTTTTAAAATAATCCACTTTATATTTATGCAATTCGTTGATCACTTTTAAAAATATCTGTTGCACACAATCGCGGGAGTCTTCTTCATTTTTTAAATATTTCATACAAACCCCCAGCAGTAATAAGGTATAGCGAGGGAGCAAAATCCCCAACCATCTGTTATCATGATCTTTATAAAAGTTTTCTAATAATTCTGAATCAGTGATATGGTTATTATTCTGAGACTGCAAAAAATTAATTTTTTAATGAGATGTAAACTTAAATAATTTCCATAAGTTACATTTGCA
>DASSHD010000344.1:0-13939 GCA_035693085.1 Hanamia sp.
ATGCGTCTCAAAGACCCATCACTTTTATTTATAATGGAGGGCCGGGTAGTTCAACCGTATGGCTTCACATGGGAGCATGGGGGCCGCAGCGTGTTTTTATCGAAGATACTTCACGCACAAAAGCACCATACAAGACTGTAAACAACGATTACAGCCTTTTGGATGCAAGCGACCTGGTTTTTATTGATGCTCCCGGTACCGGCTTTGGAGAAATTATTACTAAACGAATGGGAGGTGCAGGTGAGCCGAAAGATTTCTATGGTATTGACCAGGATGGACAGGCGTTTGCAAATTTTATAACCCAATTTATCACAGAATTCAATCGCTGGAATTCACCCAAATATCTCTTTGGAGAAAGCTACGGAACCTTCCGTTCTGCGTTAGTAGCAAATTTGCTGGGAAGCGAAAAAGGAGTAGGGCTTAATGGAGTGATTCTGCTTTCACAATTATTGAGCTACAGCAATATGACGGATGTTGCAAAGGATAATCCAGGTAATGATCTTCCTTATGAGCTTGCTTTACCATCCTATGCAGCAACAGCCTGGTATCACCATAAGCTACCTAACCAGCCTGCAAAACTGGAGCCATTCTTAAAAGAAGTAGAACACTTTGCTATGAACGATTATGCGCTGGCTCTTAATAAAGGAGCAACGATTGACAAGGCCAATTTCGATCAGATCGCAGAAAAGCTACACAACTATATAGGACTACCAGTCACGTATATACGCAAAGCAAATTTGCGTGTCACAGGTCCGCAATTTGAACATACATTGCTTGGCGATAGTAGTCAGATTACAGGACGACTTGACTCCCGTTTTTCAGGTGATGCACTTAATCCATTAAGTGAAAATGCACAATACGATCCTATGGATTCCTACATTGATGCACCCTTTACTTCTACTTTCAATAATTATGTGCGCACCCAACTAAAATTTGGAAAAGGAATGAAATATAAAATATACGGTGATGTTGGCCACTGGGATTTTAAACGAAAAGGATTCCTGGGTTTCCCCAATGTAATGAATGATCTTGCTCAGGCAATGATTTACAATCCCGATTTGAAAGTAATGCTCAACTCTGGTTATTTCGATTTGGGTACTCCTTATTTTGAAGGAGAGTTTGAAATGGAACATCTACCTATGCCTGTATCATTACAAAAAAATATTGAATACGACCGTTACCTTTCAGGGCACATGGTTTACCTGCATCCTGAATCGCTAAAGCTATTGCATGATAATGTAGCAAGGTTTATTAACGCTACTCATTAATTAATAAAAAACTTTTTTAAAAAGTAACATAAAAGTTTTATCCGGATACTTTATTTTGTTCATCACAAATGAAATTAAATAAAGTATCCGGGTTTAATTTTACGCAACTAAATGGAAATTTTTAAAGCCGTGCAGAAATGTTAAAAGGAATAGGAAATAAAAACAGGAATCCTGAATATATGTTGGTTTACTCCATTACAAACCTATCGGGTTTTAAAAACCCGGAAAGCTTTTTAAAAAATGAAAATCTTACTTATTTGTTCGTTTACTGCAATTGATTGGTGGAAATTTCATCTATCAATTTATTCGAAAAACCACTATCCGAATAGAGCAAATCCAATCAATTGGCACAGCACACTAACAATCAATCCTGCATAAATCTCAAGTGGCCTGTGATCACTCACTATCATTCTTGAAGTGCACACTAATCCGGTTATAATAAAAACCAGCATTGACATTAAAAAATTCGCATAAGAAAATCCGGAAAAAATAATGATCAGCATTAATCCGCACAAAGCGCCCACACCTAATGCATGCATACTCACCTTAAAATAAATATTGGCAAGCAACCCTGCCGAAGATGCTAAAAAAACTCCAAACATAAAGCCTGTAAGAATTACCGGAATTTCAGGCTGGTTCCTGAATACTAAAAACATCCAAAAATAAAAAATGTTCGAAGTGATGTAAGGAATAATTCTTTCGCGTTGTGTTTTTAAAAAAATACTCTTTATAAAGCCGACGGCTTTTAATAATAAAATTGTTACCGCGGGATAAAAAATAGTATTGAATCCCACCTGGATCATTATCTTAAATTTATCGTGGGGGGGTATGCCTGTAAAATAACCAGGTTGTATATACGCCAAAAACCAGGCTGCGATGAGCGGAATAAAAAGTGGATGAAAAATAAAAGAAAAAAGATGTGCACCCCATTTTATTATTATCGGAAATTTCAATACATTTTCAAATGGCGCAGCAGGCTGTATTGTGTTTTCTGGTGTTGAAAAATTTTGTTCCATAATTAAAATTCTTTTCTTAAGCGTGCTACCGGGATATTTAGCTGCTCACGATATTTGGCTACAGTGCGGCGCGCAATATTATATCCCTTTTCCTGCAATGACTCTGTAAGCTTTTCATCGCTTAATGGTTTTTGCTTACTTTCTTCCAATATCATATCGCCCAATATTTTTTTCACTTCACGTGTGCTCACCTCTTCGCCACTATCTGTTACCAGGCTTTCACTAAAGAAAAATTTTAACCGGTAAGTTCCGAATTCCGTTTGTACAAATTTGCTGTTGGCTACACGGCTTACGGTAGAAATATCAAGCATGGTTCTTTCGGCAATGTCTTTTAGTATCATCGGGCGCAGGTCAATATCTTCCCCTGTCAAAAAAAACTGCTTTTGATAATCCACAATTGTTTGCATTGTACTTAAAAGTGTATGCTGCCTTTGCTTGATCGCATCAATAAACCATTTGGCTGAATCTATTTTTTGTTTAATAAACAATACAGCTTCTTTTTGGCGTTTATCTTTTTTGTCTCCCCTGTCATAATCTTTGAGCATGTCCCTGTAACCTTCACTAATACGCAAGTCAGGTGCATTTTTTGAATTTAGAGTAACTTCTAATTTCCCATTATTATTCAAGACGAAAAAATCAGGTATCACATAGCTTTGCAACTTGTTGGTTTCACCCATTTCACCGCCGGGCTTTGGATTTAATTTAATGATCTGGTTAAATACTTTTTTAAGTTCTTCGTCATCCAGACCTAAGTTCTTCTGTATTTTTTCATAATGCTTCTTCGTGAATTCGTCAAAATAGTTCTCAATTATTTCTATGGCAACACTTACATGCGCTCCATCTTTTTCTTTTCTTCTCAGTTGAAGTAAAAGACATTCCTGCAGATCTCTTGCTCCTACTCCCGGCGGATCAAATTGTTGGATCAGATTAATTAATTCCTCTATTTCCTTTTCAGATGAAACGATATTCTGGCGAAAAGCAAGGTCATCACAAATAGAAGTTACCTCTCGTCTCAGGTAGCCATCATCATCTATACTTCCGATAATCTGTTCCGCAATTTTTTTTTCATGCTCATTCAGATTCAGCATGAGTAATTGCGATTTTAAAGTATCATAAAATGAAGTTTCTACCTTATGCGGAATTACCTTTTTATCATCAGGATCCCCATAATTGTCATCACGGTATTTATAATCGCCCGGTTCATCATCACCATCATTTACATACTCACTAATATCTATTTTATCATAATCATCTTCGCTTCCATCACTTTCAAAATCGTCTGTGCTTTCAAAATCATCTCCCGTATCTGTTACAGGCTCATTATATCCATCCTCTACCGCTTCCAGCGCGGGGTTTTCCTCAAGTTCTTCCTTTACTCTTTCTTCAAGATGAGCAGTAGGCACCTGCAACAATTTCATCAATTGTATTTGCTGTGGTGATAACTTTTGCAATAACTTTTGTTGTAAACGCTGGCCTAACGACATGTATCTTTTTTCTTTTTATAAGTTGTAAATTTACACACAAAAGTAAGGATATGTTTTTTTGGAACAAATCTTGTGGGATAATTGCATTTTTTTTAATTTGCAATATTTTTTCTTATGCCCAGAATTCAATTGAAACTCTTTCGACAAAAAATAATTCTTATCTGCAAACTGCATTCTTTGCCGTGAACAATTCCGAAAAATTAATTTCATTTAACGAAGCATTTATCAATTTTAATAACCACTCTTTTGTAAAAAAATCGAAAACCCCTTCTGATTATTTTCCTTTTAAAATCGCAGGTATTGCTGCAATTCCGGCTGATTTTTCTACATGCCGGTATGGTTTTTTTTGCCGGCAGGAATTGAGAATAGAAAAAGCCACGAGAATTCCTCTGCGCATAAGGTTAGGCTCACTGGAGCAATGCAACTACTATGAAGGGAAGCCATAGTTCAAAGAATTTAAGTTTTCATTCCATAAAAATGGAAATCTCTTTTCATACCTTCGCTGCCATGCCGGATTTTGAAAAATATGAAGCAGTGATTGGGCTCGAAGTACATACTCAATTACTTACAAAAAGTAAATTGTTTTGTGGTGATAGCGCCCAATTTGGAAATCCTCCCAATACCAATGTCAGCGCCATTTCTTTAGCTCATCCCGGAACTTTGCCTAAGATGAATGAAAAAGCAGTTGAACTGGCTATCAAACTCGGCCTTGCCTTTAATTGTGATATCGTTCGTAATAATTACTTTGCCAGAAAAAACTATTTCTATCCTGATCTTCCCAAAGGCTACCAGGTAACACAACATACAACGCCCATTTGTAAAAATGGCAAAATACCTATTCACTTAAATGGAGAAGAAAAAGAAGTATTATTAAACAGAATTCACCTCGAAGAGGATGCCGGGAAAAGTATTCACGATGCAGACGAAAACTATACCTGTATTGATCTGAACCGCGCCGGTGTCCCATTGCTTGAAATCGTTTCAGAGCCTGATATGCATTCTTCGGATGAAGCATTTGCATACATAACAGAAATAAGGAAAATGGTTCGTCATCTGCAAATTTGCGATGGCAACATGGAAGAAGGAAGTATGCGCTGCGATGCCAATATTTCTGTAAGATTAAAGGGAGAAAAAAAGCTGGGAACCAAAGTAGAAGTAAAAAACCTGAACTCGATTCGTAATGTAAAAAAGGCAATTGATTATGAAATAAACCGCCTGATCAATTTGCTTGAAAATGATGAAGAGGTAATGCAGCAAACAAGAAGTTTTGACGCGAACAACGGTACTACTTTTTCATTAAGATCTAAAGAAGAGGCTAATGATTATCGCTATTTTCCTGAGCCTGACCTGGCGCCGTTTCTGATTACAGAAGAGCAGATTAATTCTATCAGATCCTCTTTACCTGAACTTCCTGCCGCTCTTGAAAAAAGTTTGATCAGCCAATATTCTTTATCTCATGAAGCAGCTAAAGTGATTGCAGGAGATAGAGAAACTACTGTCTATTTTAAAGATATTATTAAAAATACAAACCACTATAAATCCGCTGCCAACTGGATCATCGGACCGGTAAAATCATATCTTAACGAAAATAATCTTGAAATAGAAAAATTTCCCATCAGCCCAAAGACAATGGTAAGGTTGACAGACATTGTAGAGGAAGGAAAAGTAAGTTTTGGGATTGCGGCATCTAAAATATTTCCGGTATTAATAAAATCTCCTGAAAAAGACCCTCTTGAAATTGCAAAGCAATTAAATCTTCTCCAGGAAAAAAATGAAGACACTCTTTATTTATGGATAGACGAAGTTTTAACTTCTATGCCCGACAAAGTTGCTGAATACAAAAAAGGAAAAAAGAATTTAGCGGGCTTATTTGCCGGCGAAGTAAAAAAGAAAAGCAAAGGTAAAGCCGATATGCAGGCTGTAATTAAAATTATCAATCAAAAACTCAATTAATAAAATCATCAAATTTAAAATTCAATCAACATCAATATCATGAAAAAAATATTAGTTCTTTTTAGTGTGGTCTTCTTATTCTCATGCACGTCCAAACACCAGAATGGCTTGTTCACTGTAAACGGAGATTTAAAAAATGCACCCGATCAGAAAGTATTCCTGGAGCAATTATTTTTTAATCAAACGCCGCCCCAGGTATTGGATACAGCCGAAATGAAAAATGGCAAATTTACAGTAAAAGCTAATGCTCCGGAGGAAGGTTTGTATCGCATCAGGTTTGAAAAAAATGCCGGTTACATTTTTATCAATGATAAAAATGATATTGACTTTTCGGCAAACGCAAATGACTCTGTTTTAAACACAGCTAAATTTAATACGCCGGCCAATTCTTCTCTTACATGGTTGATAATGACTCTGGATTCTATTCATACAAAACTTATGCAGGAAGCTCAGACAAGGAAAGATTATCAGCAACAAAAAAATGATTCACTCGCTTTTATTGCCGATAATGCTTTTAATATAAGCAATGAATGGTACAATCGTTTTTTAGTGAAATATATTGATACCGCTGTTAGTCCTATTAATGCTTTATTCGCGTTGAGCTATACCCAGGATGTACCTATGGATAGCATTAAAAGTCTCATGACAAATCTTAGCAAAAAGTTTCCAAAAAATTCTTCCGTTACTGAAATGGTAAAACAATTTGACCAGTATGTGGCCGCCCAGGATAATAAAACACAAAATAATGACATTGCAGTCGGAAAAATAGCTCCTGATTTTACTTTACCTGACGTGGATGGAAAACCATTTTCATTAAGTTCTCTTCGTGGAAAATATGTATTAATAGATTTTTGGGCAAGTTGGTGTGGTCCCTGCAGGCAGGAAAATCCTAATGTGGTAGCCAATTACAAACAGTTTAAAGATAAAAATTTTACTGTTTTGGGTGTGTCGCTTGACCAGGACAAGAAAGCATGGCTAAAAGCTATAAAAGATGACGGGCTTGCATGGAAACAGGTAAGTGATCTTAAATTCTGGAATAGTGAAGCAGCTACTTTATACCATGTAGAAGCCATTCCTTTCAATGTATTAATAGATCCGCAGGGGAAAATAATCGGAACCGAATTAAGAGGCAGTGATCTTCACAATAAACTCGAGGAAGTACTGGCTGCCAAATAAATAAATGGGAAATTAAATAAGCCTCATTGCTTTGCTGAAAGAAGTCAGTACCCAGGGAAGTATGAGCCAGAAATATTCACGGATCCAGATTAAGAAAACGAGTTGTACTATAGCGGATATTACAAACATGATCCAATATTTGCCTACGGGCGGTTGAGTTTTGTCTTGAGTATTATCCATCAGAAAAAATTTTAAGCAAATATAACAGTAAAAGTAATTAGGTGTGTAATTTTTGAGAAAATGAATAAAAAGCAGCAAATGGAAATCTTAAAATATCAATACATTTATTGCAAATTTCAAAAATGAACTTTAAAAAGGTCAATAATATTTCAGGATGGATTATTTGTGCCATTGCCTGTACCGTATTTACTATGACCCGCGAAGCAAGCGTAAGCTTCTGGGATTGCGGGGAGTTTATTTCCTGCGCATATAAATTGCAGATATCACATCCGCCCGGCGCCCCTCTTTTTATTTTACTCGGACGTTTGTTTATCATTCTTTTTAGCGGCAATCTGAATGCAGCAACACCCAATCTCCATGCTGCAGTGGATGTTAACCTGCTTTCTTCTATTAGTAGCGGATTCACTATTCTTTTCCTTTTTTGGACCATCACACATTTTGCAAAAAAAATGATGATAAAAAAGGATGAACCAATTAATCTTGAGAAAACCATTCTTATCATTGGGGCTGGCGCTGTGGGCGCCCTGGCATTTACTTTTTCTGATTCTTTCTGGTTCTCTGCCGTAGAGGGTATCGTGTTTGGTGTATCTCCTCTTTTCATTTCTTCAGCTTTCTGGGCTATGCTCAAATGGGAAGAGCAGGCAGATAAACGTTATGCAGATAAATGGATTGTCCTGGTCGCCTATCTGATGGGTTTATCTATCGGGGTGCATCTGTTAAGCTTGTTAAGCATTCCGGCTATTGTGATGACGTATTATTTCAAAAGGTATAAATATTCACGAAAAGGGGCCATTCTTGCCTTTATTCTGGGCTGCATATTAACAGGGGTTGTACAAATTTTGATTATCCAGGATACCGTAAAATTAATAGGATGGTTCGAAATTTTATTTGTAAATGGCATGGGGCTTCCGTTCAATTCCGGTATGTTTTTCTGTTTGGCGCTTTTTGTTTTAGCTATAGTTTTCGGATTGCGCTGGGCTATCAGAAAAAAATATCACCTGGTTGAATTAGGAATACTTTGTTTTGCATTTATCATGATCGGTTATTCTACTTATGGTGTGATCATGATCAGAGGTAATGCAGACCCTGCGATCAATATGCAAAATGTTACTAACCCTATGACATTAGTATCCTATCTTGACAGATCTCAATATGGTACATGGCCTATTTTTAGAGGAGCTGATTTTACTGCACAGCCTATCGGCACTAAAAATGAAGGCAATATTTATGAAAAAAATGAACATACGGGAAGATATGAAGCGGTAGGAAAAAAAGTAGGCTATCAATACGATCCCGCAGATATTCATTATTTCCCCAGAATATGGGATACCGATAATTCGCAAGGGCACGTGGACTTTTACAAACAGTGGTTGGGGTTAGATGGAACTGAAGCTCCCAGTACACAAGACAACATAAAATGGTTGATTGGATACCAGTTTAACTGGATGTATTGGCGCTATTTTATGTGGAATTTTTCCGGCAGGCAAAATGACCTTCAGGGAACGGGTAATCCACGGGATGGGAACTGGATTTCAGGAATTGCTCCACTGGATAATTGGCGTTTGGGCGATCAAAGCAAGATGCCTGATTCGCTCAAAGAAAATAAAGCACATACTACTTTATTTTTGCTTCCTTTTATATTGGGTTTACTAGGTCTTTCTTTTCAATGGAAAAAAGATCGCAAAAATGCGGTCGTTGTTTTCATCTTGTACTTCTTTACAGGTATTGCTATTATACTTTATCTTAACCAGGCCGGGCCACAGCCGAGAGAAAGAGATTATTCGTATGTAGGATCTTTTTATGCATTTTCTATCTGGATTGGGCTAGGAGTATTGTATGTGTATGAACTTTTGAAGAAAAAACTAAAGCCAATCCAATCGTCGGTAATAGCCGGCGGCATTTGCCTTGTCGCCGTTCCGTTGCTTATGGCTTGCCAGGAATGGAAAGCACATGACCGTTCCAAAAAAACATTGGCAAGAGATGTAGCAGCCGATTACCTGAATTCCTGTGCGCCTAATGCAATATTGTTTACGGGAGGCGACAATGATACTTATCCCTTATGGTATGCCCAGGAAGTTGAAAACATAAGGCCTGATGTACGTGTGATTGTAACAACTCTCTTAGGCACAGACTGGATGATTGATCAGTTACGCAGAAAAATTAATAAAAGTGATCCTATTTCAATTAGTTGGGCACACGATAAATATGTGGGTGATAATCGAGATTATATTCCGTATTACGACCAGAATAATATAGTTCCAAAGGACAGTTCCATGAACCTGAATGATGCCATGGCTTTTATGGCAAACGATAGCGACCGTCTGATAACACAGGGAGGAGATAGTTTGAACTATTTCCCTACTCATAAATTTTATATACCTGTTGATAAGGAATTTGTACTTCACAATGGTACTGTTGAACCAATGGACAGTTCAAGAATAGTGAACAGGGTTAATTTTACAGTGTCTGCAAATACGCTATATAAGAATGACCTGATGGTGCTTAACATCATTGCAGCCAATAAATGGAAAAGGCCTATATACTTCACACAGCCTCAGGGTTTAGGATTAAATAGTTTTTTGCAAAACGAAGGAATGACTTACAGGCTGGAGCCAATAATGCAACAGGATCCAAACGGAGCTGATGCCGTCAACACAAAAACTGCATATAAAAACCAGATGTCAAATTTCTTCTTTGGCGGGGCACAATACCCTAACATCTATTTTGATGAGAATAGCAGAAGGTCGTTAATGACTATGCGGCGGGCTTTTTCAACAACAGGCAATGCACTTGCCTTAACCGGGAAAAAGGATAGCGCACTCCAGGTATTGAATTATGGGTACAAAATGATGACTCCTTCTTCATTTCCTTATGGAATGGTATCTGCCGGAAACATGCACGATATCACCTCATTGCAATATGCTTATGCATTTTATCTGGCAGGAGACAATAAAAAAGGAGACCGGATTGCTGATGATGTTATTCGGGATTGTCAGCAGCAAATTAATTATTATAATTCTTTACCTGACACTTATGCAGGAATTTTTCAGAGGGATCAACAAACATCAGAAGGAATCATCAAAGAGTTGCAGGATATGAAAGCAAACTTTGAACATAAAAAATAAATTTCAAATATTTTCCTTCGTGGCAGATATGCAGATATATTTCGTTGAATGTAAATCGAATTGCATTTTTTGAATTTAAAGAATATCCTCTTCTCCTTATAACTGTCTTAATAATAAAATGAAAGGAAATGATGGTTCGCAACGGATCAATGGGCTTAAAAATAAATTACCCATGATGTATTCGCACAAAGCAATAAAAAAAGCATGAGTTACAAAAACGTTTTTTTAATCCATACTAATCTGTATAAGCTGCCGGTCGGCGAGGCAGGTCCGTGGCAATAAAAAAATAAGAATTGTCTTTATTTGTTGCTTTACTCTTTTCAATCCGTGGTAATCTGTGTAATCAGTGGCAATAAAAAAATAAAAGTTGCCTTTATTTGTTGCTTTACTGTTTTTAATTCGTGTTGATTTGTGTAATTCGTGGCAATAAAAAAATAAGAATTGCCTTTATTTGTTGCTTTACTGTTTTTTAATTCGTGTTGATTTGTGTAATTCGTGGCAGACAAAAATTTATCCATTATCTTGCAACGATTTTTAAATTTACAATACGCAATCAACTTATGCTTCCTAAGTTTAAACGAATTCTTCTCAAACTTTCCGGTGAATCTTTGATGGGTGATAAAAATTTTGGTCTCGATTCCCATGTTCTCACCCAATACGCCCAGGATATTAAATCAATAACTGAACTAGGCGTACAAGTAGCCATTGTAATTGGCGGCGGCAATATTTATCGTGGGATGAATGAGGCAGAAACCGGCATTGAAAGGGCTCAGGGAGATTATATGGGAATGCTGGCAACTGTAATAAACGGAATGGCGTTACAAAGCGCTTTAGAAAGAGCAGGAGTTTACACAAGGCTGCAAAGTGCTATTAAAATGGAACAGATTGCAGAACCTTATATTCGCAGAAGAGCGATAAGACATTTAGAAAAAGGAAGAGTAGTGATCTTTGGCGCCGGTACAGGGAATCCTTATTTCACTACAGATACTGCTGGTTCATTGAGAGCAATAGAAACGGGTGCAGACGCTATTTTAAAAGGCACGCGGGTAGATGGGATTTACTCTGCTGATCCTGAAAAAGATAAGAAAGCCAAAAAATATGAGACCATTTCATTTAGCGAATGTATTTCCAGAAACCTAAAAGTTATGGATATGACTGCTTTTACTTTATGTATGGAAAACAAGCTTCCTATCATCGTTTTTGATATGGATACGCCCGGTACTTTATTACGGGTAATAACAGGTGAAAAGGTGGGGACTTTGGTTTCTGGATAATTTGTATTACTTTAGACCCCGCTAATCTCTTCAACATCCTTCCGGCAGTTAAAAACCACAATTTATCCTTCGAAATTTCCACACCCCCCGGAATTTTATTTGATAACTTTAATTAAATAATACCATATGTGGATTTGGTGGATTATATCCCTGGTAATTTTAATTGTCTGCTTCATTTTCGCTTATCGTGTGATTGTGAGCAGCTATGATTATATGCCTGGCGATACTAAAAATTTCCTCAGCTTCAAAAGAAATATTCCTTCTGAAAGCGGCCCGGCAAATACTGATGCCATTTGGGATATAAAAAATAAATTACACAGGGTGGAAGAAACTTCTTCTTTCTACGAAATTCAATTTTCAAAATTGCAGCAAAGATTAAAATCCCTGGAGGAAGAACTTTATAAAAGCCAGCAGGAGAAAACTTCGCGACTGAAAGATAAAGAAGACTGGAAAGAAATGTACTATCAGGAAAATGAAGTAAAAGAAAAATTAGAAAACGAGTTAGATAACACAAGGCAGAAACTTGAAGAAGTTGAAAATAAATTGAATTCAATAGAAGAAAATAACAGCAAATGGATCGGCCTGCAAAGTGAATATGATGCAAGGCTAAATGACCTGCAATCTATGCAGAACCATATCGGTTTACTACAAAGAAAACTGGAGGCAGCATTAACCCGTGAAAAAGAATTGGAACAGTCTCTTCTGTCTGAAATTAATGCAAAAAAACAATTTACTCAATTGCAAAGTGAACAGGCACGATTGAAAATTGAAAATGAAGAATTAAAACATCAGATAGTGGAAATGGACAAAAAAGAAAAAGAAATGGAAGAAGGAATTTCCCGGCTTAATGAATTAGAAAGCAAACTATCAATTTTTGAAGAGGAAAAAGCCAGGATGATTGCCGATCTTGAACAAATGGTGCAGCAAAGCAAAATCCATTCTGCACATAAAAATTCATGATAACAGTTAAAAAAATTACGTTACATTTACTTTATAGAAAATCCCGTAGTTTATGAAAGTTGCTGACTGACCGAAAACGGAATCAATTATTAACTTTTAAAACTTTCTACTATGAATTTTCAAACAATGAACAAACAAAGAAAATTTGTTCTAATCTCAGCCGCTGTAGGTTTTATTTCAATGTTTCTACCATGGATGTCCATCTCGATGATGGGTTTTAGCCAAAGTGTTAATGGAATGCATGATAAAGGAATACTCGTTTTTTTATGCTTTGTTGCCGCCGGTGTAATTGCTTATTTAGGCGATCAAACCAAAAATTTAGATAAAACCATGTGGGCAGTTACTTTGATAGCCGGAGCTATTGCACTACTTTTTACTATTTGGTTTTATTCCCAGGCTTCAGGCTCAATTATGGGATCCTCCTTCGTAGGCTTTGGCCTTTATATTGCCGCCATTGCAAGTATTGGAATTCTGGCATCAGCCTACATGTTCAGATCTCCAACTGATAACCTGAAAGACGGATTTAACAGCATGAAGAAAGATATAGAAAGCAAAATTGGGAATTCCGCAAGTACCCCCCCGCCGTCACCGCCAACTTCTACTACACCTCCATCCGGTAATACGCCTAATGCGGAAAATAACAATCCACCTCTTTAGGAAAATTTAAAACTTAAATATTATAAAAAGCATTCCGGAAATAGGAATGCTTTTCTGAGTTTATGAAATACAGAGATTAAAAAAATTCTTACATCACTTCTTTTTTTCTAGTTAATCAAAATTAAATCTTAAAAAAATGAACTTAATTGAACGAGCTAAGAAAATACTCTCTACTCCAAAAACTGAATGGCTTGTTGTGGATTCTGAATCAGCAACTCCGCCATCTTTATTAATGACTTATGTATTGCCCATGGCGATTATCTCCTCGATCGGAAGAATATTAACCGGACTTACATGGGCAGGCGTATTCGGTTCTTATTTCATCTGGGCGGCAGTTATTGGATTCGTTTCTATCATAATCTCATTTTACATCTCCATTTATGTGATTGATATGCTTGCGCCCAGCTTTAGCTCTGAAAAGAATTTAAATAAATCCGCCCAGTTGGTTGCTTATTCTAATACACCGACATGGATAGCAGGTTTACTTTCATTCATTCCGGTAATAGGTTTTCTGTTGGTAATTGCCGGATGGATTTATTCCATTTATCTTTTTTATATAGGCCTTGGCCCATTAAAGAAAACTCCAGAAGACAAAAAGATAGTTTATATGATCGTCGCCTTTATAATTATGATAGCCATTGTATTTATCATTTCCGCTATTCTAATGTCCATATTTGGTAGTATGATTGGATATGGTATCGGGTATAGAAGTTTCGGGCGTTTCGGAATGTAAAGAATATGAAATAAAAAATTTAGAAGCATTCCATTGTGGAATGCTTTTTTATTTATTAAAAATCTATATCAGCAATCCTTCATTAAATTTGCCCAGACAAAAAAGAGAAATTA
>DASSHD010000345.1:0-5707 GCA_035693085.1 Hanamia sp.
TTCCTTAAAAGGTTTTATGCCTGCAACAGTGCCCGGCACAGTGCTTACCACGATGCTAAACAATAAAATGGTACCTGATCCATTCTACGGCATGAACAATGAAAAAATTCCAGATATCTATAACACAGGCAGTGATTATTATACTTACTGGTTTGTAAAAGATTTTGCAGAAAAAAGTGCCAACGCTGAAGAGCAGGTGTGGCTAAATTTTCGGGGCATCAATTACAGTTGCGATGTTTTTCTGAACGGCCACCAACTGAATGATAAAAGATTTTATGGAATGTTTTTGCGGCAGCAATATAATATTACAAAGTGGCTGGCGAAAAATGGAAAGAACCGCTTAGCGGTGATTGTTTATCCGCCGGATCCTGTTGGAAACCCCAATAGCGGGCAGGGCGGCGACGGCACTATTGCAAAAAATGTTTCGCACCAGTATGTGGCCGGATGGGATTGGATACAACCGGTGCGTGACCGCAACACGGGGATTTGGGATAAAGTAACGATTGAAAAAACGGGTGCAGTGAATGTACAAAACACTCATGTAATCACGCTTGTTCCCGGTAAAAGATTTGTTGAAGGAAAGCAGGCGCCAGCAACCATAGAAGTTTCTGCAGAATTAAACAATGCAACAGATAAAGAAGTGCATGGCGCGTTGGAGTATTCTATCGCCGGAGAAAAAATTTCCACCAATGTAACTGTTCCTCCGAATGCAACGATTACTGCTCAAACGCCCGATCATGTTTTACAGGATCCAAAACTCTGGTGGCCCAATGGCTATGGTCCGCAAAACTTATACGACATCAATGTACAGTTTATAAAAGATGACGGATCAGCAAGTGATGAAGAAAATATAAAATTTGGCGTGCGTGAAATCAACACGGTGTGGAACCCAACAACACGCAGCCGCGAAGTGTTGGTAAACAGACAAAAAATATTTATTAAAGGCGGCAACTGGATCATCTCTGACGAAATGCTTCGTTTTTCTGACGCACGTTACGATGCGGAGATCCGGTTTCATCGGGATATGAATTTGAACCTGATCCGGGTTTGGGGCGGTGCCATTACAGAGCGCCCTGAGTTTTACAATGCATGTGATAAATATGGTTTGCTGGTGATGCAGGATTTCTGGAACTCCGGGGACTGCAACGGACGCTGGATGGATCCAAAGAAAAAAGAGGATCAATGGACAAGAAGAAAATATCCTGACAATCACCAATTATTTCTTGCATCGGTGGTGGACCAGGTGAAGATGCTACGCAATCATCCTTCGCTCGCATTGTGGTGTGGCGGCAATGAAATTACGCCGCCCGAAGATATTTTAGTGGCGATGCGCGATTCCATTATGCCGAAGTTGGATGGCACAAGATATTTGATAGAGTATTCTAATTCCGACAGCATGTCGTACAATCCTTATGGAGGCAATGGCGACGGGCCTTACGGCATACAAAACATCAATACTTTTTGGGAACGCCAGACCTATCCTTTTAACTCAGAAATAGGTTCTGTTGGGATGGGCGATTATGCCTCATTAGAAAGATTTATACCAAAAGAAAATTTGGTTATGCCTGGTGAAGATTACAGGAACATGGACAGCGTGTGGCGTTATCATAAATATGCCGGTTATGGTAATCATATAGATGCGTATGGCAAACCAACGGATGTAAAGGATTTTGCGGACAAAGCCCAATTAGTGAATTATGATCAGTACCGTGCATTGATGGAAGGTTTTAGTGCGCATGAATGGGAATGGTACACAGGTGTTATCATCTGGAAAACGCAGAATCCATGGACTGCAATGCGCGGGCAGATGTATGATTATTATCTCGACCCAAATGCATGCCTGTATGGATTACATAAAGGAAGCGAACCGTTCCATGTAATGTACAATAATGCGGATGGCATGGTGATGATCGCCAATAATACTTTTACTGCAAAACGTAATATCATGCTCAAAGCCGAGGCGTTTGATATGGAAGGCAAAGGAAGGGTGCTTACACAGGTATTCTCCTATATAGAACCTACCAGCTCTAAAAACTATGTAT
Source organism: Hanamia sp. (assembly GCA_035693085.1). GTDB lineage: Bacteria > Bacteroidota > Bacteroidia > Chitinophagales > Chitinophagaceae > Ginsengibacter. The sequence goes on from DASSHD010000345.1 coordinate 2,043, forward strand.
CCCTGAAAAGGGGGCTTGATAGAATGACAAAGGATAAGGGTGTATTTCTTTATTTGTCTTTACTGGATGAAAACAAAAATTTGCTCGACGATAATTTATATTGGCTGCCCGATTCCACAGGTAATTATTCAGGATTGCAGCAAATGAAAAAAGCAACCGTAGAAGTTACAGCGCATAAAATCGAACCAGGAAAAGTAGAAGTAACGATTAGTAATGCAAAAGAAAATCCTATTGCATTTTTCAACAGGCTTTCGATGGTGAATTCCAAAACGAAGCAAAGAATATTGCCAGCGTTTTACAGTGATAATTATATTTCGGTGTTACCCGGCGAAACCAAAAAAATCACCATTGATTATACGCCTGATGCCAATGAAAATGCAGCGGTGGAATTGTATGGATGGAATGTGGAGGAGCGGGTGATTGGGATAAAGTAATTCAGCGAAGAATATTTCCGCTTCCGCCTCACCCCCGGCCCCTCTCCTTCTTCGACAGGCTCTGAATGCCAGGGGATGGGGAAGTGCAGTCCGTCATTGTGAGGTACAGTCTAAAAACTTTAAGGTAAGTAATATCATACCTGTGCCGTGGCAATCTCATCGTTTTGCCGTTGTGCTTTCACGCCTCACCCCCGGCCCCTCTCCTAAAGGAGAGGGGGAAGTGTAGTCCGTCATTGCGAGGTACAGTCTAAAAACTTTAAGGTAAGTAAAATCATCCTTGTGCCGTGGCAATCTTATCGTTTTGCCGTTGCGGTTTATCCGGTCGGGACGCTTGTCTTCGGCGGCCTGAAACCCCGCCGGGACAGCAGGGTTGCCAACCTTCCAAAGGTTGGCAACCCTAAATTACACCTCACAGCTTATAGGCCAACTCCCTGATATCCCCTACCTCCAATACATTCTTTGGGTAACCAATCGTTTCCGCGTGTATCATTGCGCGGCCCACTTCCTGCAGCGTGGGCACGCTTTTGGGCAAAATAAATTGTACGATCATCTTTGTGTCGTGGCAATCTTATCGTTTTGCCGTTGCGCTTTATCCGATCGGGACGCTTGCCTTTGGCGGCCTGAAACCCCGCCGGGACAGCAGGGTTGCCAACCTTCCAAAGGTTGGCAACCCTAAATTACATCTCATAGCTTATAGGACAACTCCCATTGAAGATGAGAAAATTCATGTAAATTTCTACGGATTGTCAGAATAAAATGACACTAAATATATTTTTATCTTTAATAGAAGATTTATCTTGTCGTTTAATCTGTTTTTACTCCCTGACAACTTGCTTTCTATCTAAAGCGCCATTTTTCTAAATCAATTTTTCTTTAACTTAAATTTTAAACAATGAAAAAGTACATTTTTATTTGTATTTCGTTTGCATTTGCCGTTATCGGCTGCAATTCCAAAGAAGGGAGTAAAACAGCGGAAAGTAATATCCAATTACCTTACACCGCAACTTATACTACTGATTTTACCAACAACGTATCTGATTCAGATTTGTTGACCGTACTGAACTCTTATAAAGCGTGGGAAAACGGCGATATGAAAGCACTGCGCGCTACCATGGGTGATAGCATGAGTGTGAACGGCGCCAACGGATTTAAATTTGCCGGCCTTACAGATTCGCTGATGAAAACCTGGCAAAATAATAGAGACAGTTTAAGTTCTGTAAAAATTACTATGGATGTTTGGCTAAAAAACCATGCTGTAAAAGACAACGCCAATTTTATAAATGTCTGGTATAAAGAAATAGATACTTATAAAACAGGAAAAGTAGATTCTGCGAATTACGAAGATGACAATGCTATAAAAAACGGAAAAATTGTTTGGTATTCATCACATAAACAAATATTAAAACCGTAGCTTAAATAATTACTGCTGTTGATTCCCGTAAAGATTTCTCGTCTCCTTTATTAAAATTAAAAAACAAAAAATCATGAAAAAGTTTCTTTTCTCTTCAGCTATGGCTGTACTCATTTTAATATTTTGTAATCAAAACGTTTATGCCCAATCAGATAAACCCTATTCAGAAGGGCCGCTGTGGCAAGTTCAGTTTATCCGGACAAAACCCGGTATGACCGACCTTTATTTAAAAAATTTAAGCGATGGCTGGATAAAAATGATGAAAGCGGCCAAAGACGCGGGTTACATCATGGATTATAAAGTTTTTGAGGCGCAACCTGCCTCCGAAAATGACTGGGATCTGATGCTGGTGTATGAAATAAAAAATTATGCAATGCTGGACGGCATGAGTGATAGAATGGAAGCGCTGATGAAAAAAGATGGCAGTAGTGATCAAACCCTCCATACGCAAGCGGTTTCCCGGAATGATTTACGCATTTTGCAAGGTGGCAGATTAACGCAGGAATTGGATTTTAAATAGATCACAGAAGGGGCAGTTCATAACCTGCCCCCTATTTCTAATTGTTTATTATGAAAAAGAAAACTTTAATCAAAAGAATTGGTTTTACGATTTTAATTTTAATTGTTTTAGCGCTGGCGGTAGTTTATGTATGGTCAACCATGATCCTGGATAAGACTTATTCTGCTCCTCTTGCCGAAGTACACATCCCAACTGATACCGCGTCTATAAGGGAAGGGGCGAGACTGTTGCATATCGCGCATTGTGGCGATTGCCATGGTGAACATTTGACTGGCGGCATTGTTGAAAAAGTTAATCATGTAGCTGAATTTATTGCCCCGGATATATCCAAAATTATACCCACCTATTCTAACGAAGAATTAGAAAGGGTTTTAAGATATGGGGTAGAAAAGAACGGGCATTCAGTTTATATTATGCCGGCTTTTATGTACCATCAGTTAAAAGAGGAATCTTTGGTAAAAATTATTGCATACCTGCGTACCATACGTCCGCTGCCTCCTACTCAGAACATCCCGCAAAGAACTGTTTATGATTTTTTAGGCCGCTTGTATTTAATAGAAGGTAAGATTCATCCGATGGCCACGCTGATAAAACCCAATTCGCCAAGGCTATACATTCCCCATGATACCACACAGGTTTCTCTTGGAAAATATTTTGTCATGACTACCTGTACTTCCTGCCATGGCCCTGATCTGAAAGGTGAAGAAGGGTTTACTCCGGATCTGATCATTGCTTCCGCTTATGATAAAGAAGCATTTTTCAAATTAATACGAACCGGTGTAGCGCTCGGTGATAGAAAAGATATTGGAGAGATGAGCCATGTAACCAAAAATTATCTAAGTTATTTAAATGATAATGAGATAAACTGTATTTATGCTTTCCTCAAAACCAGGCCCACTATGGGGAGTAAATAAGGAGCTATTAGATACACCGGGAATTGCATATTTAGTTTTTAAAGAAGAAAAGATTGTTTTCAGTTCTTCGCAATGATTGTTCAGTACATCCTTGCGAGGTAGAGTCTAAAAACTTTTAGGTAAATAAAATCATCCTTGTGCCATGGCAATCTCATCGTTGTGCAGTTGACGCCTCACCCCCGGCCCCTCTCCTTCTTCGACAAGCTCAGAATGACAGGAGAGGGGGGAAAGTACAGTCCGTCATTGCGGGGAGCCTGTAAGATCATTATCGGTTTTGTAAAATCACAAGGCGACAGCTTGTCCCGATCTTCCTTCGGGATGGCAATCACATCGTTTTGCCGTTGCGCTTTATCCGGTCGGGACAGCAGGGTGGGACAGCAGGGTTG
>DASSHD010000346.1:0-3431 GCA_035693085.1 Hanamia sp.
TCCGGTAATGTGGCGACAATTTCTTTTTCATCAATAAAAAAATCAAAGTCTTTATCAATAAAATCCCGACTGCATTTTTTCCAGTATTCTAATTCTTTTTCAATATTATTCAGATACATTAATGGAACACTGTTCAAATTATTTTTTACAAATTCATTTGTTGCTTTTAATTGTAATTGAAAATTTTGGATGATGCCCAAATATCCATAAATAGTTTTCATCCGTTTTGTTATCCGATATGAAAATCCATCTTCTGATTCCATGCTGAGTAAATGAAGGAAAACCTTTAGCTTTTTTATTTCAATTCTGAATTTGCGGATATCTTCCGATTCAAAATTATCGATTGCTTTACGGAAATACTTATTCATTTTTTTGAACCTGTCTTTGATAAATTCATTTATTTCTTCTTTTCTCATAAAATAATTTTAGACCTGAATAAATGGTTATTTTATTTTCCCATAGCATGTTGAATAAATAACTGATATAATTTTTCAAGAATTAAAACAATCACATTTTTAAGAATTGGCAAACCGGCTACTATCAATATTATTGTTATTAACCACGCAAATTCCTTTTCAATCTTTGACCGGCTGAAATTATGGTTTAGTGTAGTCATTTCATTCAAATTTGTAACTCGAAATTAGCAATTCAAGATAATGGTTGCAATGATTACGGTCATTAAAAAGGATGATGCATATTTTTCAAAATGAAAAAAAGCGTGTATAACCCTGTATAAAAATATATTTGGAAAATATTAATCGGAGACAATTATTGAGGAGTCTGGAAGCATTCCTAATCTTTTTCTGATTTATCTTCTTCTCTTTCCACAGCGATGGAACCTTGCTTCCTTTTATCCTTACAAATGTCCTACATGCCCAATATTCAATCGAAAATCCACAATTTAAGCTTACTTAATTTCCGATAAAAACATAAAAGCAGTTCCAAAATCCATAAGGCCATGTAAAATCGCAAAGTAAATGAAAAGCGAAGGCCGATAATAAATTGACAAACCGATTAAGATAGCGAAAGGTAAAAATACCAGTGCGCGATATATGATAAAATTTAGATCAGGAATAAATGGCAAAGTGCAATGCTGGATAGAAAGAAATACAATAGGAAGTAAAACTGCTAACCATTTTGCTTGTAGTTGTTTTTTAAGTTTTGATATGACGTAAACAAAATAAGTAGCCAGCTCTGCAAAAGCCATAGTCACGGGAAAAGCTATCAATAAAATGTAAACCCACCATTTTCCAATTGGGCCAAACATCATGCCTGTAGGAACCTTTGAATCGCCCCATAACATCATGCTTAAAAAATAGCCGGGTACAAAAACAACAGGTACTGATACAAGCGCTAATCCTAAGAAGATAAGAATGTCTTTTTTAAAACTCACCCTATTAAATGAGAAAATATTGAAAAATTGATTACCATCACGTTTGAATAGAATGAACAATAGTATTATGCTAACAATGTTTGTTAGGGTGGCTGTCAGCATCCAGTATTTTTCAGAAGTTTCCCATGAATTGACTATCCAGGCAATGAGTGCCTGAAAAACAATAAACAAAGCAAGCCTGCTTACAAGTACTAAAAAAGTAATTGTATCTGATGATTTAATTGTCCGTTTTATTGTGTAGGTAGCCATTGCTGTTTAATGGTTAAGGGTTGTCAACCTTTCAAAGGTTGACAACCCTGTATAGCCAATACTTTCTCAATTGGTATTATCTCCTGAGTTCATTGATGCTGGTCTTATTCTTTTTCCACAACGATGGAACGTTCTCCAATCAAAAGCTGCCGGGGTGCCCAAGGCTGCAAATTCCGGTGCATAACAAAAGAGGGGTATAAGATGTCTGCAATGCTTATTTGTTTTCAAAATGATTTTATTTTTAAAGCAAAATTGCTCAGTCTTTTCTTTAAAACTTCATTGAAATTATCTTCCGTTATTTTTATCTTTTCAGATAGTTTTGGACTCCATGATTTATTATCCAGGTTTACCAGGGAAGTTGAAAAAGCTTCCGTAGCTAAAACAAGTTTACCACCTAAATCTTCAACCTCTTTCAATACCTGCGCATAGCCATATTTGTTTTCCTTTTCCTCGTCCTTGGTTTCACAAGTCACAGCAGAGTAAATAGGTTTTGAAGCTTTGATACATTTTTTAATCGTATTTCTTAAAGGAGAAATTAATAGTCCACCCCAAACAGGACCCAAAATTATAACCTTGCTATAACCCTCAATTTCTTTTTTTGAAATATTAGTTGGAATACCAATTTTCATTAATGATAGTAAAAAGAGTATTGCCAGGCTATTAACTACCGGGATTATTCTTTTGGAATTACAAGCCAACTCGTTAGCCAACTTTTCAGCAATAAATTTACTGTTGCCTGTTTTTGAATAATATAATATCAAATATTTTTCCATTGTTTTATTTATGGAATGAAGAGTGTCGTTTTATATTGTTTCAATTTCCAAATAAAATCATGGTCATATTTCTTCAATAAAATAAAGAAAGCAATCGCCATACAAACTGTTGCGGGAAAAGCAGAACCTACACCGAGCGGAGCGATGGCTAATCCAAAAATTATTCCCCCGATGCAGGCTAACTTAACCCAAATTTTATTTAACATTAACCCCAGTGTAATCAGGAATTGACCTACTGCAATGGTAACAACAAATACCGTGATATGCTCTGCAAAAAATCCATTTATAAATCTACTGTATATGGGCAGCGCATTCAGCGTTGCGTAAGTAAGATAAGTCCCAGGTGACCGGATAGCTAAAGTGGAATTGAGATATGCTGCCCATAGGAAAAATCCTGCCAAAAACATTCTTGCCCACATAGGCCTTTTTATAGCGGCTACTATACTCAAAACAAAAACAATGTTTGAGATAATATAAGGAATGAGCCATTCTCTGAGCGCTTCCATGATAACAAATTTTCAGTTTACAAAAATTACCGGGTATTGTTATGTAAACACTAATTCATGAAATAGGAATGATCCTTTAAGATACTGTCTCTTCTTTTTTCTGTTTTTTCTTTTCCATAAATTTTTCTATCAGATCCGGTATTTTTTCAAATGCAGCCCCAATTCCTTTACTGGAGTATGTCGGGATGAAAGAAATTTGCCCTTCCCGTGTAGCCAAAAATCCAATGGGCGTAATACCTACGCCACCACCAGCGCCACTGCCGCCACCTTCTCCTTTGCCTTTACCGACAGCATCCCCATGCCCTTCACCACCGCCATAGCCAAGTCCCATACCAAACTTAATTACAGGTACACAGGTAAATTCACCTAATTGAAAGGGTTGTCCAATTACCGTTTCGGTCTTTGCTTCTGTTTTCATAAAATCAGTAAGCTGCTTTACTGTTTCTTCAAGATTGATTGCCATAAAAATTGATTTTAAAAAATGAATAAATAAATTATTTTAAAAAGGCA
>DASSHD010000347.1:0-7029 GCA_035693085.1 Hanamia sp.
CCTCCAGATATTGAAACCTGCTTCCCGCATATAAATATATTTTTGATCCAATCGCGTTGATGTTTGCTCCCTTGTATTTTAATTTGACATCCAGGTAAGAAGTGTGATCATATTCCCGGCTCATATTTTTATAGATCGCAGATTCCTCATTTAGGTTATTGACTACAAGGTCAAGGTCGCCATCATTATCCAAATCAGCATATACTGCTCCATTTGAGTTTTTTGGCAGATCAAACCCCCATTGTTTTTGTTTATTTGTAAAAGTAAGATCATGGTTGTTTCTGAAAATATAGTTGGGATATTTTGAGACCGGCATTGCTTTAACAAGGTCAAACAAATCAACAGGTTCCCTGTTCATTGCTTGTTTTATTTTATAATCTCCCCAATAGCGTAAGAAGTCCTTATTGGTATAATCGCGAAGATATCCGTTTGTAATAAATAAATCTTTGAAGCCATCATTATCAAAATCCGCAAAAAGAGGACTCCAACTCCAGTCGGTTTTTGCTACGCCTGATAGCTGACCGATCTCACTGAAAGTGCCGTCTCCATTATTAAGCTGAAGCATGTTGCGCATGTATTGCTTTTCAATTCCCTGGTTTACCATGAATTGAAAATTATCATAATTTTCCGGCACCTGCAGCACCTTCTGGCGATAGTTATCTTCAGGTAACATATCCAGCGTTATAACATCAGGTAAACCATCATTATTAAAATCTGCAATATCCACACCCATTGAAGATTGAGATTCATGTGTAAAATAGTCAGCCGATTTTTCTGTAAAAGTCCCGTCATGGTTATTAATGTAAACATAATCCGGTTCGTTGTAATCGTTGGTTACATAGATGTCCTGCCATCCATCCTTATTAATATCTGATATGGCTACGCCCAGGCCAAAAGTCAGTGGAAATTGATGGATACCGGCTTTTGCTGTTACATCCACAAAGTGCCCGTTTTGGTTTTCATATAACTTATCACCTGCATATTGATCAACTCCCTTTCTGAAACTGGCAATCTCATTGTTATCCATTTTTTTAATATTATGATTCAGCAGAAACATGTCCAGGTCACCGTCATTATCATAATCAAAAAACGCGGCCTGGGTACTATAGCCGGGATCGTCCAGTCCGTATTGCTTTGCTTCTTCTTTAAATTTCAGGTTGCCCTGGTTAATGAATAGTTGGTTCCTGCGAAGGTTGCTGTCCACGTTTCCGGAGTAACAAACATAAATGTCTAATAAACCATCGCCATTTACATCAGCCATCGTAACGCCTGTTTTCCAACCTCCTTTTCGTCCAATCAATTCAGGGCAGGCTTCTTTGGTAATATCTTTAAATTTCATATTACCCAGGTTCAGGTATAATTTATTTTCGCCACTATTAGAAGTAAAAAATATATCTTCCAAACCATCATTATTAATATCGCCAACAGCCACGCCTCCACCATTGTAGAAATATTCATAATTAAGAACATTTCGATTTTCTGAATCCGCGATATTATTGCTGAAATCTATATTTGTTTCTTGTGAGGATAATAATTTAAAAAGAGGTTGGTTGCGATTTCTATTTTTTGTTTTGATAATGAATATAGCAACTGCTCCAAGAAGAATTATTATTGCTATCGCAATGATATATTTAGGAAATTTCAAAAGGCTGCGTTTTAAAGCAAAGATACCTGATACAAAAAATAATTTATTAAAAAACAGCTGCTTTTCAGGCAGCTGTTTTTTAATAAAAAAATGATGATTAATATTTTTATTTATCCCACCAAACCCTCGATGTCCATTGGTCTCCGCCAGACAAATTGCTTACTGCTGTTTTATAATTAGCGCCATTGGTAGTAGCTTCACTTGTCGGATATATTTGTCTTCTGGGGATTGTGCCACTTGTAAAATTTCCATTATAATTTACAGGAGTCAGAACCGGGTAGCCCGATCTTCTCCAGTTAATCCATGCCTCTTCAAAATTGAAAAGCGTGCCTGTCGTTATCCAGATTTGTGTATTAATTTGTTGTAAAGAATTAGTAGTGGATGACATGTCTAACGGATGAGATGAAGCGTACGTATCTGCAGTTGTCTCACTTATCGGTGTAGTTCCATTCATAGTGCCGTATGTTTGTAATGCAGCGCTTAATCCATTGGCATAATGAACTGAAGCAGTGGCTCCCACATTCCATCCATTTACTGCTGCTTCTGCTAACAATAACTCTGTTTCAGCATAAGTCAGTATAAACCCGGGTGTGTTAAGACTGATATACAAAGCCGAAGTCGGCCTTGAATATCCGCCAACAGAATTAATATCATTTCCGGTTCCCGTAGGGCCGGGATAACCGGGAGCTTTAGAGATATCTGTTGCCCCACCATTTTGATCATAGCCATTTGGCATACCCTCCTGATTCGCGGGTGTAGGATCACCGGCCAGGCTTTCATTTGCAGAATTTATTTTGCCTGGCATCGGAACTTCAGCAATAACCCCGAGTCTTGGATCATTGCTCGATTTAAGCATATCAATCAACATCTTACCCCATTTTACCTGGCTATAATCTTCCGGCACCTGCAAAGCGGCCGAATTTCCATTATTGTATCCATGTGTATGGTCAAATGTGATGAAAGCATTATCAGCATTGCTGGTAAATGTTCCCCCGGAAAAAGCTTTTTCTGCATATTTTTGTGCTGTTGCCGGATCAACTTTGGTCAGGCGCATTGCCATTCGTAACATTAATGAATATCCAAACTTCTTCCACTCGTTAATGTCACCTTTATATATAATATCGTTTGTTGGTTTGACTTTAGATGGATCTAAAGTGGTAATAACTGAATCCAAAGTATTTAACATAGCCGGGTAAATATCCTGTTGTTTATCATACGCCGGTAATGATAATCCGGACTTTGCCTGGAGTGCCTGGAAATAAGGACAATCGCCATAAACATCTGTAACCACTTCTAAATTCAGTAATTGAACTATTAAAGCCACTCCTCTCAGATTAACCATAGCATCATTGTCTTTGGTAAGATTTATTATTTCGTGGGCCTTACTCGCAGCAGTGTATGCGTTGTTCCATGTGCTTGCATCATAAGTGAGGATATTACCTGACGCTACGTATTTGTCGCCATTAGAATAGTAAGTTGGGTATTCAGCATTCGCAAAAGTCTGTACCCACATACTCTGGAACAATATTGGACCGCTATAGCCTTGTATGGCGGACATATACCCAATCTCCGCCGTAGGCAACAACAGGTTAGGGTCAAAATTAATTGCAGAAGCTTGCGTAGGGTTAGTATTAATCGAGTCAAATTTTTTGGTACACCCTACTTCTATCAGTGATGCAAAAGCTATATATATGAATATTTTTTTCATGATAATTAATTTTTGAAGATGAATTTAGCATTGATACCAAATGTTCTGGTTGAAGGCAAACTGGTACCTTCTATACCTGCATAGCTTACGGTAGATGAAAAACCATTTTCAGGGTCTATATTCGGACTCTTTTTCATAATTGTCCAAAGGTTTCGTCCAACTAATGAGAGCTGGATTGAATTGATTACGGGTATATTCCCCAGCATCTTTTGAGAAATAGTATAACCGAAAGTAACCTGGCGCAGCTTAATATAATCTCCATTTAATACATTCACTCTGGAAATTGTTGATAATCGTTGATAATAATCCTGGGCATCGGCTGAAACTGTATTAACTGACCCATCAGCAGTAACTCCGGTCGTGATACCGGTTTCTCTTCCAGGCAGCGTTAATTTATTTAACCCTCTGTAAATTGAATAGTAACTGGTGGCGGAAAGTATCTTATTTCCGTAGTTATAATCTATAAGGAAAGAAAGATTGAAGTTTCCAAAATCAAGTGAGTTATTTAAACCGCCATAAAGTGTTGGTAAAACACTACCCATCGGAATAAGCCCACCCTGAATCGGCAACCCACTTGCATCAACTACAATATTTCCCTTGGAATCGTAAGTATAATCATGTGCTAAAATCTGCGGGCCTGGTAACCCTTTTATAAATGCAGTATTTGCATTTAATGGCCTGTACTGTCCCAGGTTTACGTTATGGCCTGCAGCGTCTGTTTGTAAAATTTTATTCTTAACGGAACTAAGATTAAATGATACATCCCATCTGAATTTTTCTTTACTAATAGGTGTTCCTGTAACCCTCGCTTCCAGTCCCCTGTTTTGGACAGAACCATTCGCTATAACTGTGCTAGTGAATCCTGTAGCAGAACTTAAACCCCCATTCATTATTTCATGCAATGTTTTTTGGGAGTAATAAGTAATATCAAAACCCAGGCGATTGTTAAAGAATTTCAATTCAGTACCAATATCATATTCTGTCTTGGTAAACGGTTTCAGGAAAAGATTTGGAAGCGTAGAACTGAAATTACCGGTTGGTACTCCATTGATGGCATTTCCAACACTATAGTAAACTGCTGTCTGGTATGGATTAACAGGCTCTCCACTTGTCTGGGCATAAGATAACCTTAGTTTACCAAAGTTCAATTTATTGATATGTGTCAACTGGCTAAATATAAAACTTGCTGAAACAGAAGGTGTAAAAATATTTCTTTGGCTTTGCGGAATACCGGAATTATACAATGTAGAATAAGCATCGTAACGTCCAGTAGTGCTTAAAGTAAGGAGTTTCATATAGTTAAAATCAAAACTATAATATCCTGAATGTACTTCCTTATCTGAAAAACTATAACTGCGGCCAAAGTTAACGACATTGCCAGGCGTATAAAGACCTGAAATTACGAAAGGGCTACCGTTTATACCAATAGATTCAAAATTATCTTTTCTAATGTTTCCACCTATTAAGGCGTCTAATTCTACATTTCTAAATAGTTGATGGGAAGCCCCAATAATTCCATCTAAATTCAGATCGGCTGTTTGAGCGTTAGATAAATTATTAAGTTGCCCTGACTGTCCGGCGGAATTAAATGAATAGTTTGTTCCACTGGGCGTTACTGTAAAATACCGGTCGTTTTCATGGTCATATCCTAATCTTACCATAGCATAAAGCCAGTTTGTAAAACTATATTTACCCGATATCGAAGTAATAAGTCTTTTTCTGGCCGTATTGTTTATAAAGTTTTTGACTACAAACCATGGATTGGTAACATAATTATCATCACTAAATACCTGTTCATTACCACTGGAATCATAACCCGGCTTAAATATATTTTCATTCACATTGGAAGCCAGGAATAAAAAATTGTTCGCGTTGAGAGGACCGTCACTCAGGTAAGGCCGGTTTTTGTCCTGCTCATCAATATAATCGGCCATTACAGATACTTTTAATTTATCCGTAACATTTTGATTGAGATCTAAATTGATTGTTTTTCTGTTAATCCCGCTATTTCTGATTATGGAATTATTGGCAAGATTGGATAAGGATAATCGAAAATTACCATTATCTCCGCCGCTCGAAACTGAAACAGTATTAGTAAATGTGGGGCCAAGTCTGTAAAAGTCCTTAAAATTATTCTTGTATGCAGAATAAGGAACAGTTGCCACGTTGAAACCTGTAGGCCCAGGAATCTGGGATCCGTCCAATTTTGCTCCCCAACTGAACCTGTCAGTGCCTAATGTTGCAGCTGCGTTTGCCGGTTTTTGGCCGTTTTGACCTTGTCCATAAACATACTGATAATCCTGATTGTCAATTGCCTGATCTATCTGATAATTAGTATTGTACTGAACAGCAAGCCCTCCTTTTTTTCCTGTCTTGGTTGTTATTAATATTACCCCGTTAGAAGCACGTGCTCCGTACAATGCTGATGCTGCCTGTCCTTTTAAAACAGTCATTGTTGCAATGTCATCCGGATTTATATTTCCAATACCATCACCCAAATCTGCGCCACCCCACTCGCTGGCTGATCCCCGGTTTGAATTATCCATTGGTACCCCATTAATAACAAAAAGTGGCGACCCTGCACTATTCATGCTTGGTAATCCTCTCAATAAAATACGGGCTGACCCTCCGGGGCCTCCATTTGTACCGTGGACATCTAATCCCGCAACCTGGCCTGCTAAAGAAAGCGCAACATTTGTTGACCTGGCTTTATCCAATTGGCTGCCTTCAACAGTAGAGACTGAATATCCAAGTTTTCTTTCTTGTTTTGAAATTCCCAATGCCGTAACGACAATAGTGTTTAATTCATTTTGACTTCTTGAAAGTGTTATATCAATAACACTTTTACCATCTACCGGTATTTCCTGTTGTGCATATCCAACCCCAGTTACTACTAAAGTGGCATTAGATGGCACACTTAATGAAAAAGTTCCATCATTGCTGGTTGATGCACCTGATCGGGTACCTTTCACTACTATGCTGATCCCGGGTATTCCTTTCCCTTCAGAATCTGTAACCTTTCCGGAAATATTTTTCTGTTGGGCCTGGACAAAAAAGCATAAAAGGAGGAATGAAAGCAGCAGAGATAACTTTTTTCTAAAGCTTTTCATAATGCAAGTTTTTTTTAATTAAAAATTAAAGAACTGTTGCAAGGTTGTTATTTTTTTTTTTTGAATAAAAAAAATAAATTTTAATTTGATTCTTCTATGACAGAATTGTAATTATATGACAGAATTATGATTAAAGATTCATTTTCTTGCAGGAATTAGATTTTTAAAATTCATTTACTGAATTGCTTTTTATAAAAAAGACCTTACCCAATCAGTATTCTAACGGGAAACAAGAAAATAAATCTGATAAAGTTATTGCAATCCGGATTCATTTACGTTTAACCTTCACTGTTATAAAAATAATTTCTGTTTCTGCATAATTGAAATAACATTTCTTATTTTTTGCAGCAATTGTAAGGATAGTAAGCGAACTTAAATTGACTATTTCTATTTTCGTTTCACACTGTACATATTCTATAAAAAATAATTGTTGCGGAAGTTTTCAAAAATTGCTGTAATGAATTTCTTTAACTTTATTCCTTAATTCTACTTTGACAAACTTAAAAATAAGTTCTTTGAATATTTGTTGATTGTTTTTTTTGAATTTAAATTTGGCACTGGCAGCA
>DASSHD010000348.1:0-4850 GCA_035693085.1 Hanamia sp.
AAATTTAAAATTGAATAAAGAAGAATTCATATCGTCCGGTTTACTTGAGCTTTACGCTACAGGAATTTCTTCCCCGGAAGAAACTAAAATGGTAGAAGATTATCTCAAAGAATTTCCTGAGTTAAAAGAGGAATTGAAAGGGATAGAAATATCGCTTGAAAATTATGCACAGTCAAATGCAATTCAACCTGCCTCTTCAGTAAAGGAAAAAGTATTTAATCGTCTTTTCACAGATGTTGCAGGAGAGGATAATAAAATTTCGTCTGTAGCTCCAATTAAGAAAAAGACCTACTCAATTCCGTTATTTAAATTAATGGCAGCCGCATCTTTTATATTACTGCTCGGCAGCCTTATTTTTAATTATACTTTTTACAATAAGTACCATGATGTAAAAGAAGAGTTGCAGGTGGCACAACAAAAAATGGACAAGCAGGAAAAATCCAACCTGGCAATGAGTGAAGACCTGAGCGTAATGACCAATAGGTATGCGCAACCTGTGGTTTTAAACGGCACACCTCATGCTCCAGATGCGCTGGCCAAAATATTCTGGATGAAAAATACCGGGCAGGTTTATATTGATCCTACCAATCTTCCGCCTACACCCGAAGGTAAGCAATACCAGCTTTGGGCAATAGTAGATGGAAAGCCTGTTGATGGGGGTTTGATCACAACTGAAAAGGGAACTTACCACATACAGAAAATGAAATCTTTTGGTAAAGCAGAGGCTTTTGCCATTACCCTCGAAAAAGAGGGCGGTAGCGCAACTCCTACAATGGATGAAATGATCGTGAGCGCAAAAATGTAATTCTTTTCTTCTTCTCCATTTTTTTAAAGGACTTATCCATTAAACAACAATTCAAGTTGTTAACCTTTTTATTTAATTTTTCACTTAACCATATATGTTATCTTAAAATATTTTTTTTGAAAAAATTAAAACCAATCATTTTGTAATTGCGTAAATGAATGAAATAAATCATTAATTATAAAAATTACAAAATGAAACAAATTAAAATTTTAGGATTATTTATCCTTACAGCATTATTCTCAAACAACACATTTGCTCAAACTAAAATGGTCGGTGGCGCAACCATGTATTCAACAAAAAACATTGTGGAAAATGCCGTAAACTCGAAAGACCATAGCACACTTGTAGCCGCAGTCAAAGCCGCAGGCCTGGTATCTACTCTCGAAAGCAAAGGCCCGTTTACCGTATTCGCACCCACTAATGAAGCATTCAATGCTTTGCCTTCAGGAACAGTAGATAATTTATTAAAACCGGAAAATAAAGGAAAGCTCGTTTCTATTCTTACTTATCATGTCGTGCCTGGGAAATTATCTTCCATGGATCTGATGAAAATGGTGAAAGCAAATATGGGTGAAGCCACATTAAAAACTGTAGAAGGTGAAAATCTCTACATCACCACGAATGGGAAGAAACTGATGGTAACAGATGAAAATGGCCATACCGCAGAAATTACCATTGCAGATGTAAATCAAAGTAATGGCGTAATTCATGTGATAAACGGAGTTTTACTGCCAAAATAAAAAAGAAGAAAATTAATATCAGGGAATGTCAAGGCCGGCTATATGCCGGTCTTTTTTATTAATCATCTGTGTCGGATAGGCTGCAGCATTTTTGATGCAACAATGGCCATTGATTCATTCTAAAAAGGGAAAGCACAAAATCAAATTTTATTAGCAGTAAACAAAATAATAATTGAAATTCCTGTTTTCTTCAGATAATATGTTTTATTTTTTATAACGGATAAGTATATCCGAAAATACGAACTTATAAGAAATATATAGGAAGAATATAAAACCAGTGAATCAGGGTAAATTATTATTCTAAATCTCAACAGGATTCTCCTGCATATCAATCGCAGTTTTTAATTTTCTCAGGATATTATTTTCGGGCGAAGGTGCAGAAGAATTTATTTCGTACCAATTACCTTCTTTTGTTTTGTATAACTTGTAAGGATGCAATTCAGAAGCTCCATCCATTCTGGTTAAAGTATATTCCTGCAGGATCGCAATGACACTTCCAAGAACATTAGTCATTTCATAAGGACTGACAGAATAAAAATACTCTTCGTCATCCTGAATGATAATTTGGTTATTTGTTATGTTAGTCATGGCAGGGGTTGTAGTACAATAATAGTTTAGCAATATTTAATCTGCAAATAAATTTATTCACAATATGTGAATTAAGTTTTTTAATTTTTAGATATTTTTCTCAATGAGGTAAATGAGAATCTCTGATCTTTTAACAAAGCCCAGGTCATTATATAATTTTATAGCTCCTGCATTGTCCGCTAATACATGAAGAAATGGAACTTCAGATGAAGATCGGATCCTATAAACCTGATTCATAATGAGTTGACTTGCCAGGCCTTTTTTCAGAAAATCAGGATGAGTGCATACCGCGCTGATTTCTGCATATTGCTGAGGATGCAATCTTTGTCCGGCCATTGCAACCAACTTCCCGTTGTTAAAAACACCTTCGTAATGTCCAAAACTGATAGTGCCATTTTTAAATGGCCCGGGGTGGGTCAGTTTAGTTAACTCAATCATATCTTCAATATTCTGATATCCTAAAGGAACAATATTCTTATTCTCAAAAAATTTTATTGAGGAATTGTTATAAACCATCTGCAAAACATTAAAACATTCAATGATTTTCCAGGAGCCAAAAATCGTAATTTCATTTCGGGAAATGATTGCGCAATTTCTTCCGTCATTAAGGAGATTATAAAGAATATCAAAATTTTCAAAAGTATATTCTTTAAATCCAACAAACGGAGCAACATCATCAGAGAAATATTTCACAGTTTCCGTTCCGGATGCCAAAGATTGATTTCCGGATATTAATGCATTCCACACCGGATTATCTAATATGTGATCCATTTTTATACTTTAAAAAAAACAATTTACTTAAATCGCATTTTCTGAATTTGCTTTGTCATAACTTTCATAAAAATTTTACCGGAAAAAAGATCCACGGATTGTATAACAAACGTCTCCTATTCTTTATCGTGTAATTATAACCGTTATTCTTATTTTTTTGATTATTAACGAATAAATGTTGCAGACTGATTAATTTTTTTGTCAGTTAATTTAATCGTTTTATCTAATCTTAACCTTCCGGCTAAAACTGCTGTGCCAAATCCCAAAATGCCAATGAGAGTAAATGACCAACGCAGGCTTACAGCTTGTGCAATGAATCCGATAAGTGGAGGGCCTATCAAAAACCCAAGAAAACCTATAGTAGAAACAGCCGCCAGTGCTGTGCCTGCCGACATGGTAGTTGACTTACCCGCAAGGCCATATACGATTGGTACTACAGAAGATACGCCAAAACCAACCAGCAAAAAACCTGCAATTGCTATAAGAAGATAAGGAAAAATAACAGCAGTTAATAACCCGGTTGTTATCATAACGCCGCTTAATTGTAACATCCGTTTCACACCAAACTTGGTAACTAAGCTATCTCCGAGAAAGCGCCCGAGAGCCATGGTACCGGTAAATGCCACATATCCAAGTGTAACTAATGAGGGTGGCGACTGAACTATATTTTTAAAGTAAACGCCGCTCCAGTCTGACATAGCGCCTTCACATAAAAGGCAGCAAAAGGCAATGAGGCCAAGAAGTAGAATTTTTCTGTCAGGCTTTACAAATAATTTTTGTGGTTGCCTGTTGCCTGCATCATGGGGAATGGTAGATTTATATGATAACAAAACAAGCAGGATAGCGAGCACACTCACAAATGAAAAATGAATAAAAGGAGAAAGGTCTTTGGAAACAAAAAAAGTTCCGATCAATGCGCCACTGAAACCGGCAAGGCTCCAAAGCCCGTGGAAAGAGGCCATTACTGATCTGCCATATAACAATTCCACACCCACTGCCTGTGTATTCATAGCAATATTGATGAGATTGCCTGCCATTCCGAAAAAAAATAATGAAAGAGTTAGTAGCGCCACTGAAGGTGATAAAGATAATAGTACAAGAATTGATGGATACAAAAAAGATCCGATCATCAGCATTGGCCTGCTCCCATACCGGGAAACAAGCCAGCCAGAGAGAGGAAGGCTTACCATTAAGCCTGCAGGTAGAGCAAACAATACACCACCCAAACCGGCGTCACTCAAATGCAATTTATACTTTATAGCGGGTATCCGGCTTGCCCAGGTAGAAAATGTGAGGCCGGCAATAAAGAAGAATACACTGGCTGCAATACGATACCTCCGCAACAATCCCTTACGCTTCAGATTATTTTCCATTTTATATTTTAAAAATGTAAAAGTAAAAAGATATATAATGAATCAGCAGAGTTTATTGAAAAGGGGATTTCACTACCAGAAAACTTTCCCCGATCGGAGTATTTTTTCATTACTGATTTTCAGATATTTTTTCCTTCTGTTAAAAATCTCTTTGGGAACAATTTCTAACTTTCTTCTTGTTAGAAGTGGAATTACGAAACAAATACATAGACTATCCTGCAACTGTAAACTAAATAATAGTTGATTGAAAATTGAAATTGTAAAAATTTCTTTTTTTAGGCACAATTAATGTGTGCTTATTAAATAATTGAACTTATTCAAAAATCAATTTAGTATTTAATCAAAAACGTACCTATATGAAAGCAATACAAATTCATGAATTCGGTGGGCCGGATGTATTAAAATATGAAGAAGCGCCAAAGCCCTCACCGTCATCTGATGAAGTTTTAATAAAAGTTTATGCCAGCGGTGTAAATCCTGTTGACTGGAAGATTCGTGCCGGCCTTGCGCAGAAAAAATTTCCTGTTCATCTTCCCCTGATACCCGGATGGGATGTTTCGGGAGAAATAGAAG
>DASSHD010000349.1:0-15051 GCA_035693085.1 Hanamia sp.
AAAAGTTTTTTTGTCATTCAACATGTCATCAAGAAGCATATTGAAAAAGGTTTTGCGATGTTTGTGTACGACTTTAAATATGATGACTTATCCAAAATAGTTTACAACTGGTTGCAAAAAAACAAATACAAATATTCCGTGCCGCCATCTTTCTATGTTATCAACTTTGATAAACTTTCTGTATCGCATCGCTGCAATCCTTTAGACCCAAATATGATGAATGATATAACCGATGCAACGGAATCGGCAAGAACAATCTTGTTAGGATTAAACAGAGAATGGATAAACAAGCAGGGAGATTTCTTTGTAGAATCACCTATCAACTTTGTTACCGCAATCATTTGGTTTTTGAAAAAATATGCTGATGGAAAATATTGTACACTGCCGCATGTCATTGAATTGATGCTGGCTGATTATGATGAGCTCTTTCCAATACTCAATACGCAGCCAGAAATTGAAGTGTTAGTAAACCCTTTCATCACTGCTTATCAAAATGATGCGATGGAGCAATTGGAAGGCCAGGTAGCCTCTGCAAAAATTGGTATGGCACGATTAGCTTCGCCCCAATTGTATTGGGTACTATCAGGCAATGATTTTACATTGGATATTAACAACCCCAAACATCCTAAAATTGTTTGTGTCGGTAACAACCCTGAGAAGCAACAAATTTACGGTGCAGTATTATCGCTTTACATTTCCAGATTAGTAAGGCAGGTGAATAAAAAAGGGATGCTGAAATGCAGTTTGGTATTTGATGAATTTCCCACCATTTATTTTAACAACATGGATAGCCTCATAGCCACTGCAAGAAGTAATAAAGTTGCCACCACTTTAGCCATGCAAGATTTCAGTCAGTTGAAAAAAGATTACGGAAAAGAACAGGCTGATGTAATTGTAAATATTACCGGTAACATTATCAGCGGCCAGGTGATGGGAGAAACTTCAAAGCTGCTATCAGAACGTTTTGGAAAAATAATGCAGGACAGGCAAAGTGTTTCAGTAAACCGAACGGATACTTCTATCAGCCATTCCAAACAATTAGATAGCGCCATACCAGCATCTAAAATTGCCGCTCTTTCTTCCGGAGAGTTTGTGGGCCTTGTTGCTGATAACCCGGATGAAAAAATAAAGCTTAAGATGTTTCATGCAGAGATTATCAATGATGCGGATAAACTGAATGATGAAGTTAGCCGGTACAAGGAAATTCCTGTTGTATCCAATGTCACCCAACAGCAGGTGATGGATAATTACTACCAGGTGAAGATGGAGGTGAAGAAGTTGATAGGGGAAGAGGTGGAAAGGTTGAAGGCAGAAACCAGTTAAATAATTTAAATAAAAAGATATTTTTCCATTTTCAAAATCATGTCGATGTAGTAATAAAAGTGCAAGAGTAAAATATTTCGAATCAAATTGGTTGAGCTAATTATAGCAGTGAGATGGGAATAATTTAAATGATTAAAAATTCCTGTAAAATCGCGTAAACCCTCTTAAAACAAATGATATACGCGGCTTTTATTTTATAACTTCGTTTAAGTTATTGAAATTTCATCTGTTTTAAATTGAAGTATAATAACTTTAAAATTAAGCATGGGTAAAATATTAAGAAATACACATATTTCTGGCGAAGCAGGGGTTCTAAAATTTGCTGAATTCTGTAATCGACATAAGCCATATATCTTTTTCAGAGAAGTACTGAAAAGCGATTTTGGTATAGATGGGGAGATTGAATTAACAAGAACAAATGAGCAAAACAAGATTGAGCCTTTAGGTGAAATCATTAAAGTTCAGATTAAAACTGTTTCATCTGAGAATAGCTATATCCGTAATGAGAAAAACTCGACTTTTGAATTCTATCCGAGAAAAGACGACATCGAATATTGGGATAAGTACAAAAAAAACGGAATTGAAATATTACTTGTTATTTATGATTTGCGAATTGATGCACTTTACTGCAAAAAATTACTCGATACAGATGTTTTTATAGGTAAGGAAAGCCTTAAAATTGTTAAAAGGAAAAATACAAATGCTATTACTTTTCATAAGGAGGATAACCTTCTTAAAGTAGGAATTAATGATTTTACTCTAAAATTTTCAGCTAGCTTCAAAAGCAGGATAAATTTTGATATAAAGGAATATTTGACTTCAAATTTTATGAAATATAAGCAACACCCTCGTCAGATGTATGTCTACGAGTGCCTCTTTAAAAATAAGAAAGCTATTTATGAAGTGATAGAACAACTTGAAACTCCATTTTTTGTCGTTTATAATTCCATTGTCTATACTGCATTTGAATTAGGAAGAGAATATGCTTCATTTAAGTCAAAAGTATTGAAGGATGTTCCGGCTAAACTAATTACTTACACCTCTATATTAGATGATAGAGTTCTTCGCAATCATTATATAGAATTACTGAATGAATATCTAAAGTTTTTTCTAAGAACAAAGAAATTAGCTTTTAAGAAAGATTATAGCAGATACTATTTTTGGATCGGAAAGGATCAGAACGAAGTTAAGGTAACAGTTACAACAAGAAAGCGTGGTCAGCGTTCAGAAAAACATGTGGTAAAAAAGTTTGATTATCCTAAATTTTCTTTTTATCGTCATGTTGCCTTACAGTGTAAACATCTTTTTATTGAAAATGATGTTTACCTAATTATACATCCCAAATATTATTTCACAAAGGATGGTAAGACTCCAGTTGAACCTAAATTGATTACTAAACTTACAAATTTCCTTACCTCCCAAGAATACAATAATCATTTTTGTGACTGGCTGCATTTCTGGTGGAGCTACCTGAGCGTTCGTGAAGAAGAAATAGTAGTATATGAAGATCCTATTTATAAGACAACAACAGACGTGCAGCGTAAAAATTTTTATTCGAGGCACGTAAGGTTGTGTCTTTCGCAATATAATGAGTTTCAGGTTCCGTTTGGAATTGCAAATGATAAAAAGGATCGTAGAAAGGTAATTGAAACTAATACTGAATCGCCACAAAAATCATTATTTGATTATGAGAATTGAATTATTAAAAGAACCCTTTTTGGAATTTGGAAGCGATTTTACCAGTGATGACCCAAAAATGGGTATTTCTGCGGGAGGTTTCTTCTCGTTAAGTAATAACACTCATCGTTCAGAGCTGCATTATGCGATCATTGGAACCAATTCAAATACAGAAGATGCAAAAAGATGGATAGATAATTTTGAAAACCCGATTGAGGCCACTTCTGAAGAAGTTGATCTGGTAAAAGAAGCAGCAATAATTGACGGAGAGGTATTTGATAATATTATGGATATTGAAGATGATGAATCACTTTTTAGGGAATTAGCTTTGCAGGCAAATGATCTTTTAAAAAATGACATCAAAGAATCCCTGAAGGTTATTGATACTGCTGATTCTTATTTTACATTGAATAAAAGACTTAATCCTGATTTTCCCGGGTTTAATGATAATCATCCTTTTTATTGCCGTTTTGTCAATGACGAAGCAAACAATATATCGATTAAAGAATCTCAAATAAAAGAAATTATAGAAAATGACGAAATAATAGCATTCGATAAATTAGTGCGGATATGCGACCTTTATATTACTGCATACAAATTTCTCATTAGTAAAAGTCTTTTTAAAGCAGAGGTCTGTTTTATAACAATACCCAGTAAGGTTTACAAAAAATTCTCTTCATTGCCATTTAAGGGAGCTAAATATTTTAATCTTAGGCGTTATCTGAAAGCGCAAATGATAACAATGCCTAACTCTATTCCAGTTCAAATTATTCTTGAAGGTACAATTATGGGGACAAAACGCTCACTTCAGGACATGTCAATGCAGGCATGGAACTTCTGTGTGGCTAATTATTATAAAAATACTGGCACCCCATGGACGCTTACGTTAAAAGATAAAAATTCTTGTTTCATAGGAATCAGTTTTCATAAGGTATTAAGCAGCGAAAGCAATGTAGTTCGTTCGAGTGTTGCTCAGGCTTTTAATTATGAAGGAAAAGGAATTATTTTTGTTGGAGAACAATTTGAATGGGATTCAAGGAAGACAAATACTCCGGCTCCACATCTTGAATATACTTATGCAAAAAGCCTGATTGCAGATGTAATTAATGAATATAAACTTTATAATAAAAACTTAGTCCCAACAAGAGTAGTTATTCATAAAACAACTGATTTCTGGGATAGTAAAATCAATAGTGATTATGCAGAAGTTGAAGGTCTGAAGGAAGGTATTCGTGAAATACTTGGAGATAATGTTGAAATAGATTTAGTTTCTATAAAGTCGGCTGATGTTAAGTTATTGCGAAAACAAGGAAATTATCCAGTTATAAGAGGCACGTTGTTGCATTTAGAAAAAACCAGTGGAATACTTTATACGACAGGGTATATACCATATTATGAAACTTTTCCGAGTAGTCATATTCCTCACCCACTTGAAGTAAATATTTATGAAGCAGAATCAACTTTGAAGAAAATAAGCGAAGAAATTTTAGCTCTTACAAAAATGAATTTTAATAACTGCAATTATTATAACAGTCTCCCGATTACGATACAATTTGCTCAGAAAGTGGGAGAGATAATACAATATATGGATGAGGGCGTTACACCTCCAAATAAATATTTTTTTTACATGTAATAGAAAATTTGTTAAATCTTGAATTCTAAAAACGAGGGTTTTTGGGATATCTACTTATCCTACTCGATAATTTCTTAAATTCCTCTTCACTCGGCAAATTGATTAAATACTGTGAAACAAATACCTGCTGTGGCAATCCCATTGTAGGATATTTTACCAATGCCTCATTTTTACCAGAGTATAAAATAATAGCGATTGGGTCATTGTTGTCACCAATAGTGAATTCATTGTCTTTATAATAGTTGAAATATACATTCATTTGTCAGTCATCTGACTGATTGAATAAGCTATTCAATTTTAAGAGCCAGAAGTATATGGTAATATAAGTAAAAACGGAATGGATTTAACTAAATATGGACATCATCTCTTTTTATAAGGAAGCAGCTATCTGCCTTCCTTAATTAAACAAAGAATCCATTGTTACTTCACTTTGCACTAAGTTTTTGTAGTAAGTATTCTTTGCAACTCCGTAGGTGGTTATCATGGTTACGAAGATCGTTTTCTTAGTTTTGGTTTTATCTATAAATACTGTTTGCTTTTGCAAAAGTTCACCTGCATACTTTTTATTGATAGTAAATTCACCGGTAGAAAATTTTATTTCGCAAATATTAATACAACGGTCACGACGATTAAGGAGTAAATCAATTTGAGCGCCAGGTTGCCCTTTACCAGGCACATGCCGCCAAACAGATTCTTCCGTATATATAGTTTCTATGTGTAAAGCCTTTTTTAATTGCGGTAAGTGTTTTAAACAGATTGCTTCAAAAGCATATCCACTCCAACTTTTAAAGGAATTGCCTTCGCTTATTCGCAGCCATGTACCTGCGCCGGTTGCCCTGCTTTTTTCAACAAACTTCAGATAGAAAAGTGAATACTCATCCATGAGGCGGTAAACAAGTTCTTTAGATGTTTTATCAAAAGGTATATAAGTTGCAACAAAGCCGGACTCTTCCAGTTCGGTAAGTATATTAGTAGTTGTTCCACCAGAACTAAGATGAGAACTGCTAATGATTTCATTTCTTGTCATTCCTTTCCCTGCATCATACAGCAAACGTATAACTATTGTATGGTGGGCGGCATTATCAAACAACGATTCATACAGTATTTTAAATTCCTCTTTTAGCGGCCCGTGTGTAGTGAAAAATAAACGATCTATTGCTTGTGTTGCGCTTTCACCTTTTTGAACCGCCTTTAAATATTGCGGTACGCCACCCATTGCCATGTAAAGTTGCAGAAGCTGGTAATGGTCAAGATTTACAGACCGGCTTTTTAAATATGCCTGGGTTTCACTTAATGTAAATGGCAGTAGCCTTATGCGGATACTTACCCTGTTGTGCAATCCGCCTTTGTTGTTAACGATATTACGAATCATCCACGAGGCTGCAGAACCACAAATAACTACAGTAAGATTGGATTGTTTGGATGCCCAGCTATTCCAAAAATGTTCAAAGGCTGTAAGGAAATTTGATTTTTGTGTATGCATCCACGGAAATTCATCAAAGAATATTACTGCTTTTCCTTTTTTAATTATTGGGCTAAGGAGATTCTCTAATGAATGAAAAGCTGCCACCCAGGTTTTGGGCACTGCAATATCAAGCGGGCTTTCAATAGCTTTTTTCAATGCAAAGCTAAAGCCTTCCAATTGTTCCTGCATGGTAGCATTGTGTACACCAGTAGATTCAAACCTTATGTATTTTTCATACACAGATCTTATCAAAAAAGTTTTGCCTATCCGGCGGCGGCCATAGACGGCGATTAATTCGGCTCCTTGAGACGCAAAGGCATCTTCTAAAACCCTTTTTTCCTGTATCCTGCCAACCAGCTTTTCCATTAATCCTTTTATTTTTAAAGTTACAAAGAATGAGTTTTGGCTGAGTATAAATTTCTAAACTCAGCCAAAACCTGATTTTTTAAAGATGATTTGGCTGGGTATATTTTTCTATAGTCAGCCAAAACGAAGATTTATTATAATCCTGGCCTATCATCCCAAAGCTTTTTAATCATGTGAGCCTTTTGCACCTGGTCGGCCTTTATATATCTCCTAAATGCCTTCTCAGTTTTATGTCCGCTGATAGCCATGATTAAATTTGTGGGTGTGCCATCAAGAAATTCATTTGTGCAAAATGACCTCCGGCAAGTATGCGACATTATCCAATTGTATTTTGGCCTGGTTTCTTCTATTATTT
This sequence comes from Hanamia sp., assembly GCA_035693085.1. Lineage (GTDB taxonomy): Bacteria > Bacteroidota > Bacteroidia > Chitinophagales > Chitinophagaceae > Ginsengibacter. The sequence continues at coordinate 6,820 of DASSHD010000349.1, forward strand.
TATTGCCTTGCTTATGGGTAATCTTAATTATTTCATCAATTCCTGCAAGCCGAACTACTTCCTTTATATAATGATTGAAATTGGGGTTACTTACCTGCGGCATTTGCATGTTATATTTCTCAATTAATATTTTTTTGGCATCATTTCGTAAAGGCACTACGACTGTTGATAACGTTTTCGTTTGATTAACATACAACATGCCGTCTCTTACTTCTTCAGGTTTAATGTCAGAGTAATCACTAAATCTAAAACCGGTTAAGCATCCTAAGACAAATAAATCCCTGTATTTTTCCAGTTGACTATTTGCCGTTAAATCAAGGTGGTATATAAGAGATAATTCCTTCCAGTTGAGATAGACAGTATCTACGATTTCTTCCATTACTTTATAATCACCCAATTCCATATAAGGGATAATCTTCTTCCGCATTCTATCTTTTAGAAAAGATTTTAAGTGCTTAATGGTTTTGCCGACAGTGTTTATTCTTAGTCCTTTAATAACTTCTTTTCTTCGCAATTGGACAAAATCGTAAGTGAGGAACTTAACAAATGCTTCATAAAAATTCATATCAAATGAATCAAAAGTGATGGGCTCTTTTCTAAAAGATTCAAAACTCTTTAGATGTGCCTTCATTGCATTTATCACGTTAATGGTGCAATGCTTGACCGTGCTTTGTTTGCTCTTAACGTAATCGTCTATGTTGAAGTAAATGTCTAAGTTTTTTTCAGTATCGGACATTTGTTCAAACTTCCAGTTTTCTTGTAAATGGAAGTTCTCCTTTAAGAACTTCATAGGGCAAGTATCCCTTTGCTTTAGTGCATAGGTCACCATGTCTTCGGCTTTTCGTAACTTTTCAGTAATAACTGTCTCAAGTTGTTGTACGTCTCCATAAGTTGATGGTAAGTCTTTAGATATTCTTCCGGTTTTCCTATTCCAGAATTGAAGTGGGATTCCTACACCAGTACTTAGTATAACACGTTGTTCCGCAGAATAACAATACTGTAATGAAATTAAGGCGGTACCATCATTTCGTACCTTTCCTTTTCTGACGATTAATTTAATTGGGTGTCGCATAACTTGGTCTATTTTTGGTCTATAAAAGTGCTACCAAGCTATGTAAAGGTAAGAGGGGTAAAAATGCCAATTTGTTTATAAATAATTAATAAACAGCATCTTACAGTTAAGATAAGTAAAGTGGAGTAATGTTATGAATCGGTAATATATAGGCTCTAATTTCCCGTCCGGTCCGCAAAAAGCCCTGGTGTAAAATGCCGGGGCTTTTTATTGTTCAATTTCACGTTTACATAATTCAAAGCGGGTAATGACTATCACCATTTCATTTATTCCTGCTACTGTTGGCTTTCCCGCCAATAGTTCTTCCTTGACAGAAGAAGTTCAGTCTTGCATTTGCCCTGCACACAAAAGTAATTGGGTGTGAAAAACTGTGGGTAGTACCAAATTTAATTTCAATGGTACCAATGATAAACAAACGATTTATGATTGGAGGAATTTAAATAATCACAATAATAAAATGCATCAGCGCTCAGAAAATTGATTCTCAAAAATGACTGATAGCGAAATATTTAATTCATTTATTTCTTACTTTGTGAGATAACGAATTAACTGTAATGCCATTTAGATGGAATGAAATAAAAAGCATTTGAAAAACTTTAATTTACTTTACTTATAAATAACCCCGGTTAATACATGAACGGAGAATCCTTAAACATACGGGAAGATAATTTGCAAAAATTGAAAGAACTATTTCCCGATGTATTTTCAGAAGATAAATTAGATTGGGAAAAACTGAAAGCAACTTTTAGTGAGGATATTAATTTTGCTAACGAGCGCTATGTGTTGAACTGGGCGGGTAAAGCCGATGCTTTTAAAACGCTGCAAATACCTACTACTGCTACACTTATTCCCTGCATTGGAGAAGGGATCAACGACTTTCCACAATTTGAACAATCAGGTAAATCCTTTAATCCTGAAAATCATGGTTCAGACAATGTATTTATCGAAGGCGAAAACCTGGAAGTGCTGAAAGTGTTGCAGAAATCTTATTACGGCAAAATAAAGTGCATCATTATTGATCCGCCTTACAATACCGGCAACGACAGTTTTATTTACCCGGATAGTTTTAAAGAAAACAAAGCTGATTATGAAAAGCGCATTGGCGATAAAGACGAAGAAGGCTATTTAATGAAAGAAGGATTGTTTAGAAAGAACAGCAAAGACAGCGGGCACTTCCACAGCAACTGGCTGAGCATGATGTACCCGCGTTTGTTTCTGGCAAAAAATTTATTGAAAGATGATGGCGTAATCTTCGTTCATATTGATGATAATGAAGTGCACAATTTAAGGTTGTTGATGAATGAGATTTTTGGGGAGGAGAATTTTGTAGCTGAGTTTATTTGGAAAAGCAGACAAATAGTTGATAGTAGAACCCAAAATGGAGTATCTAATGATCATGAATATATTTTAGTTTATGGCAGAAATAATGCTGTATTAAAAGGAAAGAAAAGTAGAATTGATAAGTATAAAAATCCTGATAATGATGAAAGAGGGTCTTGGATGAGTAATAGTATCTTGGGATTGGCGACACCAAGTCAGAGGCCTAATCTCCATTACGATATTAAAGATCCAGAAACAGGGAATAATTTCTCTCCACCACCTGAAACAGGTTGGCGTTATTCCAGAGATACAATGACAAAGAAGATCAAAGAAAAGAGAATTGTATTTCCAGCAAAAAAAGATGGGAGGCCGAGAGAAAAAAAATTTCTTTCAGAGTTAGAAAGTGAGTACACCGGTTTTTCATCTTTAATTTCTACTGAAGTAGGCTATACATTAAATGGCACAAGAGAATTGCGTGATATCCTTGATGGAAATTTTTTTCCTTTTCCAAAGCCCATATCAATAATAAAAACTCTTATAAATCAAGGCTTATCAAATGAAGGAACTGATGAAGCAATTGTACTTGATTTTTTTGCCGGTTCAGCCACCACAGCCCAAGCTGTTTTAGAACTCAATAAAGAAGATGGCGGTAACCGTAAATTTATCTTAGTTCAATTACCTGAATTAACAGATGAAAATAGCGAAGCTTTTAAAGCAGGCTATAAAACGATTGCCGATATTTCAAAAGAACGTATTCGCAGGGTAATCAATAAATTAAAAATTGAGAATGAAGAATTAAAAATTAAAAAAGAAGGTGAATTGAAATTTGGGAATCAGGATAATCAAATGAATCAAGGCCCAGACAATGGTTTCAAAGTTTTCAAACTTGCCTCCTCCAATTTTAAAATCTGGCGCGGCAATGAGATCACAGAAGAAAACCTTGCTCAACAATTAGAAGTCTTTACCAACCCGGTAAGCGAAGGCAGTGAAGAAGAAAATATGCTTTATGAATTAATGATAAAAGCAGGTTATGAACTTACAGATAAAATTGAAAAAGCCGATAAATTCTATTCAATAAATGATGGGGAATTAATCATTGCTTTGGAAGAAATGAGCCAGCCGGTTGTTGATAAAATACTAGCCGCCAAACCGCAGAAAGTAATTACGCTTGATAATCTTTTCACCAGCAACGATCAGTTGAAAACGAACACTGTGTTGCAGATGAGAGATGCTGGGGTGGAATTTAAAACGATATAAGAAATGAAAAAAGAACAAATACAAGAACTCTTTACTCAATTTGAAAATGCCTGTTATGATTACAAAGGCATCGAATGCTGGAGTGCAAGAGAATTGCAAAATATTTTTAATTACACAGACTGGCGTAACTTTTTAAAAGTAATTGATAAAGCAAAAGAATCTTGCAAAAACAGTGGTGGCGCGGTTTCTGATCATTTCGTTGAAGTCAACAAAATGATCGAATTAGCTAAAGGTGCACAACGAACAATAGAAGATATTGCTCTTACAAGATATGCATGCTACCTGATAGCGCAAAATGGCAATGCAGCTAAATCTGAGATTGCTTTTGCACAAACTTATTTTGCCGTCCAAACCAGGAAACAAGAAATAATTGAACAAAGGCTTTTGGATATTGCAAGAGTAACTGCAAGAGAAAAACTATCCAAATCGGAAAAAAAGCTTTCGGGGATTATTTATGAAAGAGGCGTGGATGATAAAGGTTTTGCCATTATCCGAAGTAAAGGCGATCAGGCTTTATTTGGCGGGTTTTCAACCAGCGATATGAAGCTGAAATTACAAGTACCAGGTACAAGGCCATTAGCTGATTTTCTACCAACACTTACTATTAAAGCAAAAGATTTTGCAACAGAGCTTACCAGTCATAATGTAACTGAAAAAGATCTGAAAGGAGAAACAAATATTTCAAGAGAGCATGTTGATAATAATCTCGCAGTAAGAAAAATGCTTATTGAAAGAGGGGTAAAACCTGAGCGACTTCCTGCATCTGAAGATTTGAAAAAAGTGCAACGCCGATTAGAAGGCGATGAAAAGAAAGTGATAAAAGAAGCAAAGAAAAAGAAATGAAACTCCACTTCGACAGTAACCAGGAATACCAATGGGATGCTATCAAATCCATTACGGATATATTTGAAGGGCAACCTTTGAACACCGGAGATTTTGAATTTTCCATTACAGAAACAGGAACGCTTCTTTCCGAAAATGGCTTTGGAAATAAGTTGAGTTTAACTGAGAATCAAATTTGGAAAAACATACAGGCAATACAAAAACGCAATGGCCTCGCCCCCGGCACATTTTCAAAAGGCGAGAGGAGAACGTTCCAGGGAATGAATTTTTCTATTGAAATGGAAACCGGAACCGGTAAAACTTATGTCTATCTGAGAACCATTTATGAATTGCAAAAGCTGTATGGGTTTAAAAAATTTGTGATTGTAGTTCCTTCAATTGCTATTCGTGAAGGCGTTTTAAAAAACCTGCAAATCACCCACCAGCATTTTCAATCCTTGTATGATAAAGCGGCTATTAATTTTGAAGTGTACGATAGTAAAAAAGTTTCCAACCTGCGCGGCTTTGCTTCCAATAATGCCATTCAAATTTTGGTCATTAATATTGATTCTTTTGCCAAAGATGAAAACATCATCAACAAGCCAAATGACAAACTAACGGGCAAGAAGCCAATCGAATTTATTCAAAGCTGCAACCCGGTTGTGATTGTAGATGAACCTCAAAATATGGAAACAGAAATTCGTAAACGCGCAATTGAAAACCTGAATCCGCTTTGCACTCTTCGTTATTCTGCAACTCATACGAATCTTTACAACCTGATGTATTCTTTAAACCCGGTAAAGGCTTATGACCTGGGTTTGGTAAAACAAATAGAAGTGGATTCTGTAATGAGTGAAAACGCGATGAATGAAGCGTTTGTTCAGGTAAAAAAAATCCAACCGAGTGGGAAGAATAAAATCATCGCCAAATTGAAAATTGACGTAAATACACGCAATGGAATTATACGAAAATTTGTTACAGTTGATAGGGACAGATATGATTTGTATAAACTTTCGGGCGAACGGGATATTTATCAGGGTTTGAAAGTAACGGAAATCCATTTGGGCAATCAGGTTGTTTCTCTATCGAATGGTCAAATGCTTTCTGTTGGCGAATCGCAGGGAGGCATGAATGATGAAGTAATGAAATTCATGATTCGAAAAACGGTAGAAGAACATTTAAAAAAAGAAAAGGCTTACAAGGAAAAGGGGATAAAAGTGCTTTCACTGTTTTTTATTGACCGTGTGAAAAATTACCGCGAATATGATGCAAACGGAAACCCAGTGAACGGGAAATTTGCACGTTGGTTTGAAGATGCCTATCGTAACGAAATATCAAAACCGGCTTACCTAAACCTGGCAGGTTTTCAAAACCTGCCAGGTTTAGAGGCTATCCATAATGGCTATTTTTCGCAGGACAATAAAGGCCGTTTAAAAGATACGGGTGGTGAAACACAGGCAGACGATGATACGTATAAACTCATCATGCAGGACAAAGAAAAGTTACTGGATGTAAATACGCCGTTGCGTTTTATATTCAGTCACTCAGCGCTTCGCGAAGGTTGGGACAATCCGAATGTATTTCAAATCTGCACTTTAAATGAAACCAAATCGGAAATTAAAAAACGGCAGGAAATAGGAAGAGGATTACGATTGCCGGTAAACCAGCAAGGCGACAGAATATTTGATAAAAATATCAACAGGCTGACAGTAGTTGCCAATGAATCTTATGAGGATTTTGCAAAAGCGCTTCAGCAGGAAATTGAACACGATTGCGGAGTGGATTTTACAGGAAGAGTAAAAGATAAGTCAAAACGCGAAAAGGTAAAACTGGGCAAAGGATACGGTTCCGAAGCTTTTATGGAAATCTGGAATAAAATAAAATACTGTACCCGGTACAAAGTGAAGTATGATACTTCCGATTTGATTGTTCTTGCAGCCAAAGCGGTAAAAGAAATGCCGGAAACTCAAAAGCCAACTATAAGATCTACAAAGAAAAAAGTTTTGATCAATGAAGAAGGTATTGCTGGCCAATTGGTCAGCGATAGTGGGAATGATTTTGATTTGCAGTTTGAAATTCCGGATATGCTGGGTTACATCCAGAACAAAACAGAATTGACGCGGAGTACAATTTTAGAAATATTAAAAAGATCAGGCAGGATAAACGAATTATTGGTGAACCCGCAACTGTTTATGGACAACGCGGCCGCCGCCATAAAATCTGAACTATACGAATTAATGATTGATGGTATTAAGTATGAAAAAATTGGTGGTAGGTTCTATGAGATGAAACTTTTTGAGGACAATGACCTGGAAATATACCTCGATAATTTTACGCACACAATTAATAGCCCTGATAAAACTATTTATGAAAATTATATTCCGCTTGATTCAACGGTAGAAAATGATTTTGCCAAAGACTGCGAAAGCAGCGAGAACATTGATTTTTATTTTAAACTTCCATTTTGGTTTAAGATTGATACGCCGATTGGAAGCTACAATCCGGATTGGGCCATCGTGTTCAAAGGAGAAAAGAAAATTTATTTTGTTGCTGAAACAAAAAGTGCAGGACAGGAATTAAGAGGTAGTGAAAAAATGAAAATCAAATGTGGCGAAGCACATTTCAGGGAATTTGAAGATGTGAAGTTCAAGCAGGTGAGTAAGGTGATTGAACTGAATTGATAAAAATTGTTTATCATTCACTTAAAATTTTGGAGTATCATAAAACTTGTATCAGACAAAGTAAAAATTAAAGGCTTACAGTAAACGAACCTACCTGCCGGTAGGCAGGCAAATAACCGGTAATTTTATTTTTGATTTTTGCTTCAATTGTTTTGTTTAATTTTCCACCTGATTTTATAAACCCATTTATCTTAATTTTTATTCCAGATTTCTTAAAACTTTATTTTATGAAGAAACTTGTTCTAGGCATTGTATCTTTTTTATGTATCATGCAGATTGCACAGGCGCAACAATACCGTATTATCTCACCAGACGGGCATTTAGAGGCGATAATCAACAATGAAAATTCTTTGCGTTTCAACTTGCTAAAAGACGGCAAGACTATTATTCCTTCTGTCGAAGTTGCCATGATGACTGGAAAAGGTGTGATACCCCGTACAAAAGATAAAGTCCGTAAAGCGATAAAACAAAGTGTGAACACGATCATTCATCCGGCAGTAGCCATTAAAAATTCAAGTATTCCCGACAATTATAATGAACTCAAGTTACAGTTTAAAAATAATTACAGCGTTGTATTTCGTGCATACAATGATGCAGTGGTTTATCGTTTTGAGACTAATTATCCTGATAGCATAACGGTCACGGGTGAACGTTGTAATATTTCTTTTCCTGAAAATACCACGGCATGGTTTGCTTACAATGATCGCTGGATGAACAGCTACGAGCACATTTATCAGAAACAACCAGTAGATAGTGTCGGAAAAAATAAAACCGTTCAATTGCCTTTACTTTTAGACCTGAATCAAAATGGTAAATTATTAATCACTGAAAGTGATTTGTATGATTATCCCGGATTGTATTTTACAGGTAATAATACCAATACACTTCAATCTATTTTTCCACCGGCAGTAAAAACAGAACAAGTAAATGTAAAGGGGCAAGGGGGATGGGATCGTAATTTTATCCCTGCAACTACTTACGATTATATTGCGCGAACTACCGGTAACCGCTCTTTTCCCTGGCGCATATTTGCTGTAGCAGATCGTGATGGTCAGTTATTGAATAATGAGATCGTTTATA
>DASSHD010000350.1:0-5202 GCA_035693085.1 Hanamia sp.
TGAGAATGTTTTTATCTCGCCAAACCTTTTTAATTTTTTTTGTGCCATAGCTTACGTTCAGGGCCTGGATGGGTTGGTATTTTATAATTTTCAGCCCGGTACCAAAGCCGATTGAAAAACCAAAGCCGAAGGTAAATACAAAAAGCCGATATTTGTTCGTCTGCTGGAACTGCTGCTGATAGCGAACTACAGCCGATTGTTATTCCTTTAGCCAGACTATTGCTAAACCTAATGTAAGCTGCCGCCTTATTCTTCGATGGCTCTTGTCTCGGTTGTTTTCTTTAATTTTTTGTCGTTACCTATAGTTTTTAAAAATGAAATTAGGTCAAGAGCAATTCTTGGTGGCGTCATAGATTTAAAATATTTCCTCTGTCCGTTGTAGTAGATTATAATTGTTGTTACAGGTCCGTCGCAACAAGTTATGTCTGGAAATTGCAATGTGTCTAAATTACAATTTTGTAAAAGTTCAATTAGTTTATGATAATTGTTTTGGTTTAAAGAACCTGAAAACTGTCCGCTAAAACGGTTGTCTATATCACTTTTTGTTTTATAGTATTCTCTGTTTACAAAAATATTTCTGTTACTGTCAATTACAAGGTCTATGATGGGACACATGCCATTGCAGCGGCTCGAATGAAAAATAATTTTTGTCAAATGTATTTTTTCAGTTGTCTGGGCTTGGCAAAAACAAAAGGTCAATGTCAAACAAATGATTGTAAAATAGAATTGTTTTGCCATTATGTGCGGTCATGATTTTTGTCGAAGTGAAGTCGTCAAAGGTAGCAGCTTACGTTTAGGGCTTGCTGCTGCGCTGGCATTCAATGAACTTTTCGTCCGAACGTCAGACCAATAACGAACCCAAAGCCGAAGATAACTACGAAAGCCGAACAACGAATTTTCAGTCCGGAACCACTTCTGATAGCAAGCTACAACCGATTGTTATTCCTTCATCCAGCGATAGCAGCAAGCCCAATGTAAGCTGTAGCTATCCATGTAGAAAATGCAGAAACTGGTCACGATACGAATTCTTCGCCATTTGGATGCAATCATCTTCAGTCCAAAATCTGTGCTGAAACTGCAGTCCCTTTAAAGTTTCCTTTTCAATTAATTCACTTGGGTTCACTTTATCAAGTGAATTAAGAAAGGATTTTAAAAATAAAATGCATGTTTTCGGATATTTCAATACTTGCTCTTCAGAAAAACGGATAACAAACCAATCGCGCATTATAAATTGATAATTTCTTCCTTCATCAGATTTATAGTAGTGAGTAGGTAATTTCGAAGAATAAATGTACGGCTCATCAATTTCAATGTCTACTAATAAATTTTCTTCTCTGAATACAAAATCTGGGTAAAGCGGATTATATGCTTTGTGCAAAGATAGACTTTGATTTAAAAGAATTTTATTTCCAAATTCAGCAACCAAATAATTTTTAAAATAACCTTCAGATATGCCCTGTATTGCTAATGGTTTAGCTGCACATTCAGGTAATATCGGCTCCAATTTTTCTTTGAAGGATGTTGTATCTTCAAAGTAGCACTGCGGAAAAAAAATTTGTGGATAATCTTGTTTGACTAATTTTTCACTTACAAAGTTTAAGTAATTTTTAAATAGCTTGTGTTTAATCCAAAATGGATCAAACTCTCTTTTAGCATTTTCAAACTCTCTGTCATCTGTAAAGACCCTTACATTTTTCTTGTTTAAGTTGTTGGAAATTAGAGAAGTTACAGTATGGGATGTATCAGACAAATTCACAATACTGAGGTGTTCATTAAAATCAATACCCCAAGCACTTACTAGTTTTTCTTGTCCACGAAGGTTTAGAACTTTTAAATTTCTGAAATATTTTAAAAAACCAAGATTCTTCAAAGTAACTCCGTCCTTGGTAATTGGATGTTGAAAGGAACCGTTTCCGCTTAGACAGCTAAGGTCAAGTTCATCTTTGTGAATTAGATTTAGAAAATCTTGCAATGTAACTTGACTAACCTTAATACCATAGGATATTCCTTTGGGGTTTGTTGGTTCATACTCTGTAAGAAATTTTTCGTAGTTAATTCTTGACAAGATCGCATTTCTTGATTCTTTATCCAACTGCTTCCAAAAATGTTCGAAATTCTCGAACGGATCAATATATGAATGAAGCAATTGAATAAATTTTTCGGGATCAGCTCTGTCCATTGCAAGCTTGATACAATAACTGGCTTCATCAGAAACGCCTGACTCAAAAAGGGATTTAGTTCGATAATATAGTAATGAATCTGAATATGGTGATGGTAAGTCTATGACCGTTTTAAATTTTTTTAAACAAATTAAACACTGTAATTTAAGATCAAAGAGGCTATCACTTGCTTTATATTGCTGAAGTTTTTCGATCTCTTTCAAACATTCTTCAAACTTTTTTGAATTAAAAGCACTTTTAGCAGTTAGAGTTATTTCCGCAATGGAAGCTTCAATTTCTCTATCTTTTTTCTTTCTTTCAGTCTCAAGTGCATCTTGTCGCTTTTTATCATTCGTACTGGAAATTTGAAAGAAAACTATTATTCCAATGAAAAATATTATGATGATTAATAGTCCCATGATTTAGAGTTACAGCCATACAATATTACACGAAACTCAATCAATGTTCCAAATTTTTTTCACCATTGATTAGCATCACTTTTCTATTTCGTTTTTTCAATTGCAGTCGCGTCAATACGAATTTTAACATTGTATGCTTTTGCGTTATAAGGCACCCGACAAATGTGTAGCCGTTTATGAAAAGCGATGGTGAAATAATACATCTTGAATTTAACCGACTTCAAACACCCTTTTACCGATTAATTTAGGATACAAGCCTAAAGTGCCTTTCCCGGCGATGATCCTTCATATAAATTTGTATTATTAAATTAAAAACTAAAAATATTTTTTATGGAACAGAATGAAATGGAAAGATTCGGCGGAACCAGACGTCCCCGAATATGGAGTGGACTTTTTTTATTAGTAGTGGGTTTATTATTGCTGGGATATAAAATGGGGGCTCCCATACCTGGTTGGATATTTACCTGGCCGGTACTTTTAATTGCTATAGGCCTTTTTGTAGGCGCCAGGAGCAGATTTCATAATCCGGGATCTTTTATCATGATACTCATTGGAAGTATATTTTTAATAGACCAGCAAATCCCTGGTATTGAATTTCATAATTACATTGCGCCCATCATTCTTATTGGACTTGGGTTACTTTTTATTTTGCGTCCCAGGTCTCATAGCTGTAGAAGAAACCGTCGTTGGAACCGCATGAATCCTCCCTTTTCGCCGGAATTTGAAAACCAGGAACAGGAAGGGTTTAAAAAAAAAGATAATTCTCCGCTAACCGATAATGGAGAATACATTGATGTAGTTGCCGTCTTTGGCGGCGTTAAAAAAAATGTTCAATCTAAAAATTTTAAAGGTGGTGAAATAGTAAGCTTTATGGGTGGTTCGGAAATCAATTTTATGCAGGCCGATATACAACATCCTATAGAACTTGAAGTTAACAATGTGTTTGGCGGTACCAAGTTAATTATCCCTTCCAATTGGGATGTAAAAAATGAAATTTCCGCTGTATTTGGTGGTGTGGATGATAAGCGCAATTTCAATAACAGCGTTCCCGATACCAACAAAAGAATAGTTCTAAAAGGTTCTTGCGTGTTTGGTGGAATTGAATTTACTAATTATTAAAAAATGAATTTTCAACTTATAAATCCACTTATATGAAATGGTATCTTGCAAAAATAGTTTATAGAATTATTTGTGGCGATGGAAATCACGCGGCACAATTTGACGAACAATTGAGGCTAATTGAGGCAGAAGATGACATGCATGCGTTTCAGAAAGCACGGATAATGGGCGACAAGGAAGAAGATAAATTCTTAGACGATAATCAAAAACCTGTACATTGGAAATTTATTGATGTCTCTGAATTACATCCGTTAAATGATTTGATAGATGGAGCGGAAATATACTCCAGGATATGTGAAGAGGAAAATGCAGGTAGCTACATAAGGCTAATAAATAATCGGGCAAATTATTTACATGAAACCTGTTTTCAAAAAACATTTCAAATGAACTAAATTCTGGCGCTTGGCAAATTCTATCCTTTCTGATAAACGGTTACGGTTTTTTTTTACAGCCTGGTGGCTTGTATGGATGCTATTGCAATATGTCATTCTCAGGCAATTGAATATTGACGAAACACATGCTATTGCAGATAGTATTGTAAGTAATGCGCTTCTTGCTGCATGTTCTTTTTTTATCAGCAACAATATGAAATATTACCTGCCGCGGCAGGAAAAATACTGGTACATACTGGTAATAAGCCTTATGGTAAGTTTTCTGTGGATGCTTGTCCAGCATGGAGTTCTCTGGATAATTTTTAAAGAGGGTGATAATTATTTTTCAGTAATCCACCATTCATGGGGTATCAGGTTTGGAGCAGGTTTTTTATTGATAAGCAGCATGAGTATGTTTAGCTTATTGTGGTACAGCCAGCAGGAACAAAAAGAATCTGATAGCCGCAAGACAGAGATAGAAAAACTTGCCAAAGAAGCGGAATTATTTAAACTGCGCCGGCAATTGCAACCTCATTTTTTATTCAACAGTTTAAATTCTATAAGTGCATTAACCGGTTATGATCCCGAAAAAGCAAGGTACATGATCCATCAGTTGAGTGATTTTTTGAGAGGCACTTTAAAAAATGATGAACAACAATGGAATATTTTGGAAGAAGAGCTAAAATATCTTCAATTGTATCTTGATATAGAAAAAGTAAGATTTGGACATCGGCTAAAAACAGAAATAAATTATAAAGCTGAAATTCTCACTCTCAAAATTCCCGCTTTACTTTTGCAACCTGTGGTAGAAAACGCGATAAAGTTTGGCTTGTATGATACTACCGGTGAAGTATTAATAAAAATAGAAGCTATCAGAGAACAAAATAATTTAAAAATCATTGTACAAAATCCATTTGACCCCGAAACCTCGCAACCCTTGAAGGGAACGGGTTTTGGGCTTTCTTCCATTCAGAGAAGATTATTTCTTTTGTTTGCAAGAAATGATCTTTTAAAAACAAAAAGGGACAATGAACAATTTATCACTACGATTCTTATACCACAAATTATAGCTGATGATGTTAATAAAAAATTAGAATAAAACATGAAAGTTATCATTATAGACGATGAGCCCCT
>DASSHD010000351.1:0-7978 GCA_035693085.1 Hanamia sp.
ATACGCCTGACAGTTCTCGTTATTTTTATGCAGATGGTTTTGAAGAAAGGCAATCAAAAGGAGAAAAGCAAAAACAACTTAGTAAAGAATTCGTAAGAGAATGGCTGATAGAAAATAATTTTATGGGGAAAGAAGGTCAGCAGGTTCCTGAAATGAGTGATGAATGGATTACGATTATCCGTAACCGTTATATTGAACTTTACGAAAAACTGATTGGAGAAAAATTTGTGCCTCAGGATTTAAGTGATGAAGAAACCGAAAAAAGGATTTTAACTGCGTTGGAGGAATTATAAATTAGCGGTCGGTACGCCTGGCGTCAGACTGCGGGCATTTCTCGGTTTTCCTGAAGAATGTGCGATTGCCTTTTTCTTAACTCTAAAATTTTCTAATATCGCGGTCTGACCTTCGGTACCGACCGCTATCTGCTTTCTACCAACTTTTTTATTTCCACCAATATCGGCTGCCACCCGCCGCCCTCAAGGGTTTCTCTGAATCTTTTTTCTCCATCGCCCACCGTTGAATAATCTCCCTGGGTTGCTGTTAATATTGTTTCACCGTTTTCTACTTTCAAATCATAAGTCACGGTGAGATAATTTTCAGGGATATCAGCAATGCCCGAATTAGGATCAATAGTGGTATATGATAAAAACTTCCCGGGAATAATTTCTACAATTTTTCCTTTTACAAAAACCATATCTTTTCCTTCATAATTTCCTTTCCACAACAATTCACTTCCCGGCTTCCAGTCAGACACAGTTTCGCATCCAAACATATATTTTTTAGTTTGTGCAGGATTTACTAAGGCATCCCAGACTTTTGCGGCTGGCGCGTTTATACTAATACTGTTTTTTACGATCAAAGGAGCGCTCATCTTTTATTTTTTTAATTTTATTCTGCTAAGATATTAATGTAAAATCAAAATTGGCAAAGGAAATCTCCCAGCTTTCATCATTCAGTAAATAAAGGAATAATCAAGATTCCTATTTAACCATTTGACGAATTAACCCCGTCCGAACGGCGTTTAGCCGGGCGGGCATTTAACCCGCCACCACATGCATCACTGCCCACAATGCTGCAACGGATATAACTACCCACAAAGCAACTCCCTGAATCAGGGGCTTCACACCCACAGATTTTAAAACTGCACCTGATAATCCCGCGCCTATCAAAAATAAAGTAACGGTTAACCCAATTTTAGCCAAATGAACCATTACGCCTGATACAGGATGAATAGCAGGGAAATAGGTATTGATGATCATCGCTAAGATGAACAGTCCGATAAAGTAAGGAATTTTGATTTTTTGTTTGCCGGTTTTAAAAAACAAGGTAGTTAGAAAAGCTACAGGTATAATCCACAATGCCCTTGCTAATTTCACAGTGGTAGCTACCTGTAAGGCTTCTGCGCCGTATTTGTTAGCTGCACCTACTACGCTGCTTGTATCGTGAATGGCAATAGCACTCCACAATCCAAACTGGGTTTGGGACAGATGTAATTGATGGCCAATAAAAGGAAATAAAAATAAAGCAATAGAATTTAGAATAAATATAGTTCCGAGTGCAACTGAAATTTGTTTTTCTCCGGCATTGATTACCGGGCTTATAGCTGCAATTGCACTACCACCGCATATTGCGGTACCACATGAAATCAAATGAGATGTTTTCTTTTCAATTTTCAAAAATTTGCCAAGCAATAATCCCAGAGAAAGTGTACCGATAATAGAAGCAACCGTAAAAAGAATTCCTTCTTTGCCGGCATGCACCGCGCTTGTTACATTCATGCCAAAACCCAAACCAACAACAGAAACTTTTAATAAGAAAGAAGTGGCTTTATGGTTCAGATGAAGAAACGGATGCCCTACAAACTGCGCCATTGCAAATCCTATCAGCAAAGCAACCGGTGGCGATACAAAAGGTGTAAGGCAGAATATTAATGCAATTACAAAAATAATTTCTCTTGTTGTTACACTTTTATCTAATAAGCTTTTGAACTTTTGCTGTGCAGGCATCGCCGTATTCTTTTCCATTTCTGATAAATTTTTATGGTGCAAAATTCATCAACATTGCTATGCAAAAGAAATGGTTATAAGTAATCCGCTATTACCTGAAGTTATAGCGGCTGGCAAATTTCATAAACAGTTCCGGTAGAGCTTCTGACTGTCCGTGCAACTGTATAAAATAAAAGTAGCGTTCAATATTCATTCCTTTTATATCAATAATCTGAAACTCATTTCTTTTCAATTCGCTTAGTATGGAATGTATGGACAGAAAGGCCATGCATTCAGAATGAAATAAATAGGACTTCATACTTTCCGTGCTTGCTAATTGCATTTCGATTTTTAAATCATGAAGGTTGAGCTTAACCTTTTTCAACTCGTGCGCAATTACTTCTAATGTACCGGAGCCAGGCTCCCGGATCAGAAGGGGAATATTTTTCAAATCTTTTATTTGTATAACTCCTTTTTTGGCATGTGGGTTAGAAATAGAAGTAACCAGTACGATTTCATCTTTTATAAATTCGGAATATTTTATAGAAGCATTTTTTGAGTGTCCCTCAATAATACCCAGGTCAATTTCATTATCTTTTAAAGCATTTTCTATCTCCTCCGTATTGCCGGTTGTAAGTGTTATTTGCACGTCTGAGAACTTTTGATGAAACCCTGCAAGAACCGGTGGCAACACATATTGCGCAATGGTAGTACTCGCGCCCAAACGCAATTTTCCTTCATGTTTTTGAGAAAGCTGGTTCATTTCAAATTCCATGTTGCGGTACATCGCAAATATTTGTTCAACATGATGCAGTAAAATTTTCCCTTCCGCAGTAATCTTTATTCTTGAACCGTTTCTGTCAAAAAGTTTTACTTTAAATTCCCGCTCCAGTTCGTGAATGTGTTTAGTTACAGCAGGCTGCGTAATATATAATTCGGCAGCGGCCTTTGTAAAGTTAAGGCGCCGGGCCACTGTTTGAAAAACCTGCAAACGAAAGTCGAACATGAGGAAGAAGGTTAATTGGTTAATTCATTAATTCATTAATTAGGAATTCATAATATTTGTTTGTCTGCTGAAAGCTGAATGCAAAAGGCTGAACGATCAAAGCTAAATGGTTTTCACCAGAGGAATCGGAAACATGATTAGAAATTCAATTAATTTCCCTGTCTGCCAGCAGGCAAGGTTTGTTCACTGTTAGCTCATCCCTCAGGAATCATATCGCTATAAGAAAGAGAAATATAATCTTCGCTTTTTATTCTAAACAACTCAGCATATTTTTTACATTGTTCTTTTAATTTTTCAATTCCAATATTTCCATCTTTATCAATCGCTTCTACTTCCACAAATGTTCCCAGTTCATCAATCGCATCAAAATGGAATTTTACATTTTCCAGGAAATAAATTTTACGAACTTTTTTCACCACTACTTTTATTCCATGAACTTTGATAAGAATGTCTTTTAACGATGTATCCGGTTGATGCTTGTATAATAAAATATCAGATTGTTTTGCGCAGGTCACATTCTGCCTTTCGTAATAGATCAAAGCATTTTCAATATTTCCTTCCCGAAGTTTTAATCTTCCTTTTGACACATTAAAATAGGTGTCGGCTTGTTTGTCTTGTCCAATAAATATTGGGTCCAGTTCAAGCAATTTTTTTTCAAGAGTTTCCAAATGATCTGTTCTTGCTTTGAATTCAAAATTGATATGTGACATACGTATTTTGGCTGGAATCAATTAAATCTAACGTGATCTTTATCAGTATTCAATCTTAAAGCCTGGTCTAATTTGCTCAATTGGGATGATAAGTAAGAAGCATATTTTGATCTTGCTTCACCGGTGTTTTTCAAGTTATTCTCTTTACAGAATTTCAGTAAAGCATCCAATTTTATACGAACAGGACTTACTGCCATACCTTCTTCTTCAAGCCCGGTTCTCATCTTCATAAATTCTACTAACCAATCTTCATAATTATCACACATGCTTTCTCTGTCGTCAGAGATTTCTAAAAGTTTTTTATAATCTTCCGATGTATAAAAACAGGCAGCTATTGCTATCATGGCATTTTATTTATATTTTTGAAATCCGAATTTTTCTATTAATTCATCATACTCCTGTTGAAAAGTTTTATGCTTATGATGTTCTTCCTGGTTTTTAATATAATTTCTTACTCTATCAACCTGGGACTCAGAAACTGAAACTGCAAAATATTCTTCTTGCCATTCAAACTTCCTTCCCGCTAACACTGGGATAAATTCATTTTGTTTATTTATCCAAAACGAGCATTCACCTTTTATTAATTGGATTATTTTTTTTATTGTTTGATCAATACTTAGTGAAACAAGGCAGTGACAATGCTCCTTATGGCCATTTACAAAATCAATAAAAATTCCTTTGAGTTTGGCATTTTCCCGTATATGATGCCAAACTTTTTGCCTCATTTCCTCATTTGCCAAAAATGGATCTCTGTTTTTAGTACTCCATACGAAATGAATATAAACTTTTACAAATGGCATAGTCTAATTTTTTATTTTTTGACTAAAGGTATTTTTCAATTTCCCTATTAGTTAAAAATAAGTATTAAATTTTATTCATCAGTTAAATGATTTTTTTGCTAAAGAATTTTGGCTAAAGCCGGTTAGAAATATCTATTTATCCACAGGCTAAAGCCATGTGGCAATTCATTTTTTTAATTATTCCCGATTTAGCAGCGGTAATAATAATCTCTTTTCAATTGCTTCCAGCTTTGGTAGTGTTAATAATAATTTCTTTTCAATTGCCTCCAGCTTTAGCTGGAGGATCAAAGGCAAGTTCTGCCAGGGCTTTAGCCAAAATGTTAACCATATATCTTGTAAAGAATTAATTGTTTTGGCTGAAGCCTTTAAGCATATTTATAAAGCCACAGGTTAAAACCTCGTGGCAATTGAAAATTAAATCCATCTAACATTTCCGAATGATATGAAGACTTCATACAGTGGAATATAAATCTAACCCAATACTACTCCTTTCTCATCAAACCATCCATCCGTTCTCTTGATTTATTAAAGATCATGATTCCATTTTTTTTACCTTTGCGTTTTTGTTTTCTTTCTTCTTCGGGCAAATTATATGTTGCCTGGCATTCAACGGAGCAACAACCATCATATTTTTTTGCACAGGATTCGCATTGTATGAAAAGCAGGTGGCAGCCTTCGTTCGCACAATTTGTATGCGTATCACACAGAGCGCCGCATTGATGGCAATGGCTGATTATTTCATCCCCAATCTTCTCCCCCAGCCTTCCGTCAAACACAAAATTTTTCCCTAAAAACTTATTGGGCAAATGTTCTTCTTTTACTTTATTGGCATATTGAATAATACCGCCTTCAAGATGATATACATTTTTAAAACCATTGTGAAGCATATACGCACTGGCCTTTTCGCAGCGGATACCGCCAGTGCAATACATAATTATATTCTTATCTTTTTTTTCTTTAAGCATATTAACGGCCATAGGTAGCTGCGCTCTGAAAGTATCCGAAGGAATAGCAATCGCGTTTTCAAAATGACCTACCTCGAATTCATAATGATTACGCATATCCACGACTACCGTTTCGGAATCAGAAGTAAGTTTGTTGAAAGAATCAGCATCCACATACTTTCCTTTTTTGCTCATGTCGAAATCAGGATCAGCGATTCCATCGGCAACTATTTTATTGCGCACTTTTACTTTCAGCACCCAAAAACTTTTGCCCCGCCCAACTGCGCCGTTCGGGCAGGCATCATCATCAACAGCTATGTTCAGGCGAACATCTTTTAAAAAAGAAATAGT
Source organism: Hanamia sp. (assembly GCA_035693085.1). Taxonomy (GTDB): domain Bacteria; phylum Bacteroidota; class Bacteroidia; order Chitinophagales; family Chitinophagaceae; genus Ginsengibacter. The sequence goes on from DASSHD010000351.1 coordinate 5,797, forward strand.
GTTAAGATATTCTTTAAATTTTTCAAAATTTGATTCAGGCACACTCAACTGCGCATTAATGCCTTCATGCGCTACATAAATACGCCCAAAAACCTTTAGCTCATTTAAGCTTTTATAAAACTCATCACGAAATACATTTGGATCCTCAATAAATGCATACTTATAGAAGGAAAGCGTGGTGCGGGGTTCCTTTTCCTCAAATAATTTTTGTTTCAGTTCTTTTTGGGAAACCCTATTGTGTAATAATGCCATAATTTATACTCTCATCCGGGTTTACATGGGACATTTACAGGATGAACCATGCCTCGAAAAGGCGGATAAAATTATGATGCAAAGATACACACTTAAACTTTTTTTTGAAAACGGTATAGCATTTGCAGGGGGTTGCTATTATAAGGAAAGTTATTTTTTAACTCAAAAGAAATTTATGAAAAAGACAATTATTTTTGCTGCTACATTATTTGCATTATGTAGTGTAAAAGCACAATCCGCACATTTTGGAATTAAAGGAGGATTGAACGCATCCTCAGTAAATTCCAGTCCCTCTAATTCAGATATGCAAACTAAAATAGGATTTAACCTGGGTTTACTTGCTCACATACACACATCAAATCCTCAGTGGGCAATACAGCCGGAAATATATTATTCAGATGAAGGAGCAAAGAGCAAATCAAATAGCAGCGCTTCACTAAATCTTGGTTTTATAAACGTTCCTGTGCTGGCTCAATACATGTTTGACAATGGCTTCAGAATTGAAGCCGGGCCACAGGTTGGTTTTTTAATGAACGCAAAAAGCAAGTCAGGCAACGTTTCTGTTAATGTTAAAGACAACTTTAAAAAGGCCAACTTCTCCATACCAGTTGGTCTCGGTTATCTTGCATCTTCAGGTCTCGGATTTGATGCCCGGTATAACTTTGGAATCAGTAACATAAATAACACTTCAAGTTCTACAAAAATTCATAGTAATGTATTTCAATTCGGGCTTTTTTATCAGTTCTCTGATACTAAAAGACACCATTAAGAAAAAGGTATAAAGTTTTAATATTAGAATTTAAAGTAGCCGGAATAATCTATTCATTATAGATTTTCCGGCTGTTTTTTTGAAATGAATTCACTTTTTAAAAAATACTTAAAAAGTTTATTAAAACAGGAATTGTATCCGGTATATTTGACAAATTTTTTTTATCAATGGAGAAAGAAGTAAAAAAATCCATTTCAGTTCCGCTGTTCGAAAGGATCAATTCTTTGCAAAAGTTTTTAATCTGTATTGTCATAGCGGTAATTGTTTATTTTATTGCAGACATGAAAAACATTGGTTCACTTTCACATATAATGATCGGTTGGGATACTTTTAGTATATGCATGGTAGTTATGAGTTGGATCACCTTTTCCATTGTCAATTCAAAACAAATCCGGGAGCAATCCAAAGTGCAGGATTCAAGCCGGTCCTTTATTTTCATAATAGTGGTGATCTCTACTTTAGCAAGCTTTCTTGCGGTATTATTATTGATTATAACAAAAAAAGAAGGCGATAACGAAGTATCCTGGCAGATGCCAATCGCAATTACCGGAATGCTTTTTTCATGGATTTTGATTCATACCATATTTACACTTCGTTATGCTCATATTTTTTATGGTGATCATGAAACGAAACCAAATACCCATGCAGGAGGGCTTGAGTTTCCCGGAGATTCAAAACCTGAATATTTTGATTTCGCTTATTTTTCTTTTGTATTGGGTATGACATTCCAGGTTTCTGATGTGCAGATCACTTCGAAAAGGTTAAGAAGTTTAGCCATGTTTCACGGGCTTATTTCATTTGGGTTTAATACGATCATGATTGCACTTACTATTAATTTAATTGCGGGATATGGAGGTTGATAAGGATAAATTCTCTGAAAATCCAACCACACATTTCGGCACTTTTGCAGATGCTCAAGGCTAATCTGCAAAAGACCCGCAATCGCATCACACTGTTGGAAGTCTTCAATTCAACATCCTGTATTCATTCGGTGATTGCCCAACCCGTTGTTTAAACAAACGGCTAAAATGTTGGGGATATTTAAAGCCAAGTTCGTAGGCAATTTCACTAACTGATTTGCTTTGGTCAAATATCCTTTCTTTAGCCTCATCAATCACTTTCGATTGTATAAATTCCTGAGCTGTTTTGCCCGTTTCTTTT
>DASSHD010000352.1:0-4434 GCA_035693085.1 Hanamia sp.
TGGGAATGATCTTGGACTTGATGATATTTCCATTAATGTTACACAATCAAAAGTTACTGTTAATGGGCCAGCCTTCACAACAGAAGGAAATACTGTTACACCGGTATTTACCGTTACAGATCCATCAAGTGCAAATACTTATTACAAATTACAGGTAAGTAAAAACGGTTCTGTTTCTTTTTCAGATTTGGATAGTGGAAGACTTGCTTATACTAATGGAGTGGCAACATATAGCTATGATATTACCAACGCCTCAACTGATCTAACTCAACCAAATGCCAATGGAAACATATACAGATTGGTGGTTGCCACTTCTAAGGATAATCTGTCTAACCCCGATTGCAATTACTTTAATGATTATAAACTTGTAGTAGTTTCTGCCGGGCCTGCTCCCGTAAAATTAGTTTCATTTAATGGCACTTATTCTAATGGAGTTGCGATACTCAATTGGCAAACAAGTCAGGAAATTAACAATGACCGGTTTGAATTGTACAGAAGTTTTGACGGAAGTGATTTTGAATTGGCTGCTACTATAGCAGGAGCGGGTAACAGTTTCACAACTAAAAACTATAATTATCAGGATCGCATCAACCTTAACGGAAATAATGTTTACTACAAATTAAAGCAGATTGACATAGACGGTAAATTCACCTTCTCTAATATCGTAAGACTTTCTACAGGCAATAATAATGAATCCTTCCGTGTTTACCCCAATCCGTTTGTGAATAATTTTACAGCATCTTTCGGCGCTTCTAAGTCAGGACAAGCTACTATTTTAATAAGAAATATTAATGGCCAGACTTTGTACCAAAAGACTATTGATGTCATTAATGGTAACAACACCGTATCAGTAAATGTTGCTCAGTTAATAACAGGTTTGTATTATGTGAGCATAGTAAATAATGAATTAAATTATAATGCAAAATTGGAAAAACATTAATAGGCTTAATAATAACTAAATATCAGAACCGTTGTAATTATTACAACGGTTCTGATATTTGTATAGGTTTTTAAAGTTGCAGAAAGCATTTTTAATGATGAATATCATTTGACAATTAACTATTATTGACTTTTTAATTTCTATATTATGTTCTATGTGTCTATAGTTGAAAAGATCATGTTGATTTAACAAAAATCTGTTCCGATTGATGTAATCTTTAAGAAATTAAAAAAGATATAAGAAAAAAAGAATGAAGAAAAAGAAAAATAATCCTTTAATTTGTAAAGCCTTTTACATACTGGAGTTTCCCTATAATATTTATTCAGGGAACAAACTTAGTTGAAAATCGCCTGACGAACTGCCGGTTTTCCCTTTAAACTTTATTTTTTCTATTCCGGTTTTTGCTTTTTTCAATAGTTCAAAAATACCGTCTGCCATGGCATATTGAAAAAATGTAGGCACTCCAAAAAATCGCTTGCTCAGTATAAATATCTTTTGCACAGCTACTTTTAATTTTAGTGATAAACCCATATAGACACTTGTAAAATAAGCAATAGCATGCACCATGGCTACGGTGTTGCGTATTGATGTATAGCTTCTCACTCTTACATCTTCGAGGTTGTAGGATTGTTTGATGTAACGATAACATTCATCGCATTTCCACCGGGTAAGATATACTTCTACTACATAATAAATGGCTTTACTTTCCCAGGTGTTCACTTCCAGGTTGGTGATTAAAATCATCGGATGCTGCCCAAATCCCTTTATGACAACGGCATAAAATAGCTGTTTGGGATTATTGGGTAATGCTACCTGCGTAATACCAAATGTGAGATTAATAACGATTTCTTTGCCGTCCTCAATTTTAGTAATTTGTGCTTTGTGATTGAGGTACATGTGGCGTTCCAGCCGTTCTGCCTGTACACATATTTTGCCTCCGTTTTTATTTGTCGTGTTTAGCCACCTGTCTAGTTTGAGCCTGGTAACAAACTTGAGTTTATTATCTGTGAAGTGATTGATAATATCTTCACAATCTCCCATACGGTCAATAGTCCAGATACCGTGTGTACCTGTCTTTTTAATTACCTCAGAGATAACGCTCTTCACTTTTTCGGTGCTGCTTACATAATCTTTTTCTTCAGAAGAATAGGCCTCACAATATACCGGGATGATTTTATTGTGTTCCAGGTTGGCTGCTGTAACCTGGCATAAATGATAGCCCCTGGCAACCTCTCCTTCACTACCATCCCATACGCTACACATCTTCTCCATGGCTTTTGCATAGGGTTTCATAATATCTCCGGGATCAATGGCAATAACCATTTCATCAGTTATTTTATCATCGGCTAATCGTATTATTTCTTTATTGATGTGGTCAGAAAAATCTTCGCTGTTCAAATTACGGCTTAACCGGTCTTCTGTCTTTATAAGCGGGATAGCCTCCTGTAAACTACGTCCAATATTGGAAAGTTTTATATCCTGACTGGCTTGGATGCCATAAAGCATTTCCTTGAAAAAACGTTTGATAGTTTTTGAGTACGGCTTAGAAATGATTCCTGAAAATTTACTAAGCCAGCGCTTTGAAACGGTTGATAGATGAAGAGTTTGTGTCCATGATCGTATTTAAATGTTGGTTAGAACTGCATTTTACGAAAATGGACACATTTTTTTGAGGAAACTTTTTTTCAGCCAGATTGGCATAGGGGACACGAGACAGAAATAAAAAAAAGGGTTACACTTTTTTATCTGTGCAAACCCTTGCCCCAACTGTATTCTGCTATTTAACCAGTTAATTTATGAGGAAACTCCAGTTACATAAAAATTAAGAGAAGTATCAAAATAACTCATCTTTAATGAAAATTAAAATTCCCTTCATTTTGTTATTGTGTATCATAACCTTTCAGACAAAGGCTCAATATTATTTTTATAATGATGAATATGTTGATAATGCAATTACTTTTGAAGCCGGTGTTTTCACCGGTGCCATGAACAGCCTCACTGATATAGGAGGTAGAAAAGGTAAAGGTAAAGCCGGTGCTAAAGATTTGAATCTGAAAAGCACCAAACTCACAGGAGGTATTTATTTTAGTGCGCTCTATAATCATTTCTTAGGTTTAAGGCTTGAGGGTACGACTGGAATGGTGCAATCTAACGACAGTCTGTTAGCAGGTGTAAAATCAACTGCTATTGGAAGATACAACAGAAATCTAAGCTTCAGAAGCCCTATCCGGGAGGTGTCACTTTTACTTGAATTTTATCCGGTAGCATTTCTTCAGGTCCTCAATCCTGAAATTCCTACAGGTTCTTTATCACCATATATTCTTGGAGGTGTCGGATATTTTCATTTCAATCCCCAGGCAAATTTGAATGGACAATGGATTGACCTTCGTCCCTTGCATACTGAAGGAGAAGGATTTGCAGAATATCCCAACGTTAAAGAGTATAATCTGAACCAGCATAACCTATCTTATGGACTTGGTCTTTCTTATGAAATAACCCCAAAACTTGATATAAAACTCGAATATATCAGTCGTGTATTATATACAGATTATCTTGATGATGTACATGGGAGATATATTAATCCTGCATTATTCTCAAAATATTTAAGTGGGACTCAATTAACTGATGCACTAATATTAAATAACAGGGGAAGGCCAGATGCTTTACCTCATGATAATACAAATCATCCAGGTGGTATCAGAGGAAATCCTAATGATAATGATTCTTATTTTACTGTCAATATCAAAATAGGATATATTATAGGAAGGCAAAAAATTTCAGGAAGAGAGAGTAAAAGATCCAGGAGACAATACCAAAACCCAAGACGTTTTAAAAAAAAAAAATCCAGGAATTCCAGGGGATAAAATCCATTGCAAAAAAATTTCTTTGGATAAAATTATAATCTTACTCCAGTTGCAGTCTTTCATTGTTCCATAACAGCAAAGCAACAAATTTTCTAAATTTCTTTTTAGCGTAATTTTTACTGAAATAACTCAATTAACTTTTTAAAAATGTACATGGGGCATTATTAAAGTATCAAATAAATTTCAAAATATCTCTTCAAAAAGAATAATTTACTTCTTTTATCCAATCAATCTTGTCAAAAAAGGAATCTTGATTATTTGTTTGTTTACTATAACAAATTGCAGAATTTTTTTCTCCTATATAAATTTTTTTGGAGCATTATTTGCGATATATTCGTTTTATTATTAATTTTTTAAAACAATTAAAACATGAAAATCACGAAAACATTAATTGCCGTTTTCCTCTCGGCCTCTGTTCTCTTCTTTAGCTGCAAGCCAAAAGATTCTGACCTTCAGGCAAAAATTACCGAAAAATTTGCAGCAACTCCCGAATGTGCCGGCGCTTCGGCAACAGTAACTGATGGCGTAGCTACTCTCACCGGAGAAGTAAAAGATGACGCCTGTAAAAGCATGGCTGCTACTACTGCAGAAGGAATAAAAGGTGTAAAATCAGTAGTAAATAACCTTACT
>DASSHD010000353.1:0-7618 GCA_035693085.1 Hanamia sp.
TCCTGATGAAATAAATTAAAATCTGTTTCCTTCAAAATTTCACCATGTTGCAAAGCAAAAACAGTTAACATTAACTTTGTTCTATGAATGTTATATTCAAGAATATCCGAACCAAAAATATTTTCCTGTACAGTTTGTCGAATACTTTTTCCAAGAATGTTTTTGTAATAATCTGTCAATCCAATCAGAAAAGCGCCACACCCGCAACTTGGATCTAAATTTTTGTGGCCGTTTTCGGGTTTAACTTCATTAATAATAAAGTCAATAATATAATCGGGCGTGAAGAAAGCGCCATTCAATTTTCTGTCTGCTGGTGGTATTATTAATTCTAAATGATTTTCGAGTGATTTGATTGTGTCTATCTTCAAAGTCAAAATATCAAAATACAGTTTGGTGTTTTGTCCAAAGTCTTTGAAATAGTTAGATAAAATGGGGCTTTGTTTGTAGTCAAGATTGTTGTTGCTCAGATAGGAATATATCAAATGCTGCTCAAGGCTTTTTAAATCGTGAGTAGAAATTAATTCATTTAGTGTTCCTTTTTTTATCATTTTTAATAGTTGACTATAAGTAACAAACTTACTGAATTTAATTGAAGGTAACAAAAGGATTGCTAAATCTTTTAGGCCTTCGATTCAACCTTAACTTATCTTCAAATAAAAAATTCAAACCTTACCTTTGCATTCTTTTAGAAAAGCAGATGAATGAATCTTGATGTGCTGATGGATGTTTACTCAAATGATTCCCGCATTTTTTCAATTGCGAACAGGATTCTAATGCCTTCACCTCAGCAAATTCATCTTTCAGGTCTTCATGGGAGTGCTTCTCAATTTATATTTTCAGCTGTTTTTAATCATTCTTCTACTTCCCGGCTGAACCATCTTATTATTTTAAGAGATGCCGAAGAAGCTGCTTATTTTCATAATACCATTGAAAACATTACCGGTGCTCTGGATATTTTTTATTTTCCTTCTTCATTCAAAACGAAAAAGAATTATCATCAACTCAATAGCAGCCATGTAATGCTTCGTACTGAGGTATTGACAAAATTAAGTGCAGGAGGAAACAGGAAAATAATAGTTACTTATCCTGAAGCCCTTTTTGAAAAAGTGGTTTTATCTAAAACACTTTCTCAAAATATTATTTCCTTTAAACAAGGAGAAAGTATAAAAGTAGATGAACTGCTCGCCCGATTTGTAAACCACGGTTTTAGCAGGACTGATTTTGTTTATGAACCAGGGCAGTTTGCAGTTCGTGGGGGAATTTTAGATATTTATTCCTACGGGAATGAAAAACCTTATCGTATCGAATTATTTGGAAATGAAATTGACAGCATTCGTTTGTTTGATCCCGAAACACAATTGAGTGAGCGAAAACTTTTGCAGGTTAATATCATACCAAACGTAGAAACACAATTTGAAAGCGGCGAGAAGGTTTCATTGTTGAATTTTTTACCGGATAATACAATTGTGTGGAGTGAGGATTGGGAATTTATAAAGCAAATAATTGAACAGGAAGAAGCGGATTTGAAGTCGGCGATAAGTGAACAAGGATCAGGTATCAGTACTGATAGCCATCGCAATAAAAGCAGGCAGGAAGATGATGAAGAACTGAATGAAATAAAAGAAGTTTCTGAAAAAGATTTTGTATGTGCTTCCGTATTAGAAAAGCAATTAGAACTACGGCACATTATTGAATTTGGAAATAAAACTTATTTTTCTAAGGAACCAGGCATCCATTTTTCCATACAGCAACAACCTGCGTTCAACAGGCAATTCAAATTGTTGATTGATAACTTAAAATCATTTGAATCAAAGAAATACAACATTTTTATTTTTGCTGAAAATCCGAAACAGTTAGAAAGATTACATTCGATTTTCAGCGACCAGGACAAAGAAATCAATTTTACTCCTATACCGGTTTCCATCCACGAAGGCTTTATAGATAATGATCTGAAAATAGTTTGCTACACAGATCATGAAATTTTTCAACGGTATCACAAGTACATAGTAAAACAGGCTTTCAGCAAAAACAAAGCCCTTACTTTAAAGATGCTCCGCGAATTGCAGCCAGGTGATTATGTTACTCACATAGATCACGGCGTTGGAGTCTTTAGTGGACTTGAAAAAATTAATTCTAATGGAGTATTGCAGGAAGCTGTCAGGATTGTATATAAAGACAAAGATCTTCTTTATGTAAATATTTCATCTCTCCATAAAATTAGTAAGTATAGTGGCAAAGAAGGCACCGTGCCTAAAATGAATAAACTGGGAAGTGACGTATGGAATAAGTTAAAAGACAAAACAAAAAAGCGGGTAAAAGATATTGCTACTGATCTAATCAAACTCTATGCTCATAGAAAAAGTCATAAGGGATTTGCACATTCTCCGGACAATTATATGCAAACCGAACTGGAGTCATCATTTATATACGAAGATACGCCCGATCAAAGCAAAGCGGTAACGGACGTAAAAATAGATATGGAGAAAGAATCTCCTATGGACAGGCTTATCTGCGGAGATGTAGGTTTTGGTAAAACCGAAGTAGCCATACGCGCTGCTTTTAAAACCAATCTTGATGGCAAACAAGCTGCAGTATTGGTTCCTACCACCATTCTGGCTTATCAACATTACAAAACTTTTAGTGAAAGATTAAGTGATTTCCCTGTAACGGTTGATTATATAAATCGTTTTAAAACAGCTAAAGAAAAGAAAGAAACTTTACAAAAATTGCGCGAAGGAAAAATTGATATCATCATAGGAACACATGCCTTGCTAAGTAAAGATGTGAAGTTCAAAGACCTGGGCCTGATGGTAATTGACGAGGAACAAAAGTTTGGCGTATCCGCAAAAGAAAAATTAAAAGAGATTCGATCTACAGTTGATTCACTCACACTAACGGCAACGCCTATCCCAAGAACTTTACAATTTAGTTTGATGGGAGCGAGGGATCTTAGTATTATTAATACACCGCCACCCAACCGCCAACCTATTCAAACCGAAGTACATGTATTTAACCAGGACTTTATCAGAGATGCTATCTATTATGAAGTGGAAAGAGGTGGCCAGGTTTTCTTTATACACAACAGGGTAAACGGTTTGCTCGAAATGAAAAACCTGATACAAGGTTTGTGCCCCGACCTGAGTATCGCTTATGCGCACGGGCAATTAGAAGGTAGTCAACTTGAGAAAACTGTACTTGATTTTATAGATCATAAATATGATGTATTGATTTGTACTAATATTATTGAAAGTGGCGTGGACATTCCAAATGTGAATACCATTATTGTAAACAATGCGCATCATTTTGGGTTGAGTGATTTGCACCAGCTTCGTGGAAGAGTAGGAAGAAGTAACAAAAAAGCATTCTGCTATTTGTTGTCGCCGCCTATGAGTACCTTAACTGCGGATAGCCGTAAACGTTTGACAACTCTGGAACAATACAGCGACCTCGGAAGCGGCTTCCAGATTGCGATGCGCGACCTTGATATTCGTGGTGCAGGAAATATGCTGGGGGGTGAACAAAGTGGTTTTATCGCAGAAATAGGTTTTGAAATGTATCAGAAAATTCTGGACGAAGCCATTCGTGAATTAAAGAGAAAAGAGTTTAAAGAACTATTCAAAGAAGAGATACAAAAGCAAGATGATTATGTTTCTGACTGCACCATTGATACAGATTTGGAAATTTTAATTCCTGATGAATATGTGGAAAGCATTACCGAAAGATTAAGCCTTTATTCACGTCTTGATAATTGTGAAACAGAAAATGACCTGCTAGCGCTTCATAAAGAAATGATTGACAGGTTTGGCCCGATACCTTCCGAAGTGGAAGACCTTTTTACAACTGTTCGTTGCCGCAAGATTGCAGTGGAACTGGGTTTTGAAAAAATGATTTTGAAAAACGATACTTTGAAATGCTTCTTTGTTGCCAATCCCGATTCGCCCTATTTCAGTAGCAAGACTTTTGAACAAATTCTGAATTTTATACAAACCAAAACCAATAAAGCCAAATTGAAGCAAGTTGGCAGAAATGGAATTTTAGTTATCCGGGATATCCATAGTATGAAGGAGCTTTATGATTTTTTGAAACAGATGTCAGGGAACCTGTAAAAGTCTTCCTTGAAGGCATTATCATCAATTCCTCCTTCCCTGGTAAATCAAAATATATTGTATCAACATAGTGATAGAAGCCAGAGCAGCCACTACATAAGTAAGGGCTGCCCATTTCAACGCATCTTTTGCTTTTTCATGTTCTGCAGGTAAAGTAATATGCGAAGAATCCAGCCATTTTAATGCTCTTGCAGATGCATCGAATTCCACAGGTAATGTGATTACAGAAAATAAAGTGGAGACTGCAAACAGGATAATTCCAATTAGTAATATTGAAGAGTTACCTCCTCCAAAACTAAATAGGCCAAGCCCGATTAAGATAACCCATTGAGCCAAATTAGTACTTATCTGAACCACAGGGACAAGCGCACTTCTTAGCGAAAGCATGGAGTAGGCAGTAGCGTGTTGCACTGCATGGCCGCATTCATGTGCAGCAACGGCAGCGGCCGAAATATTTTTTCCATTATAGACATCAGGGCTAAGGTTTACTGTTTTTTTTGAAGGGTCATAATGGTCGCTTAAAAAGCCTTGTACAGAGACTACTGTTACATCGTGAATTCCATTATCATGAAGCATTTTTTCTGCAATTTCTTTTCCGCTCAATCCACTGCTGGTGGATATTTTGGAATATTCAGAAAATTTACTTTTAAGTCTCGTCTGCACAAGCATTCCAATACCCATGAATAAAAATGAAATGAGTATAATTGAGATTGGCATTTTTAAAATTTGTCTAAATTCAAATTTACTAAATAATTTTTTGAAGATTTTAGGTTAGGGAATTAGTTAATCAGGATTCTCGATTTTTTATTGCTTTACTGTTGGCCATTCTTAATTGATTGATTGAAAAACTATATTTTTTAATGGTAACAATAATCCAATATGCAGTAAAACCAGAAATAACCGGGATTTTTATTTTGCAGATGTATAGAATTGCAAATTGATTTTTATAGATAGATTCAGATTACATATCTCTTTCCTGTGCCCGTAGCCATCTTTCAGGAATTTCATTGTTACTGGCAAACAAATAATCTTTGTAACTACAAGCGATCATTTTTTTATCAGGTAATTGCATCCACCATCTTCCTGTTTTTTTGCTTTGAAAAAATATAGTATCTACTTCTGCAAAAACCGTATGGTATTCATTAAAACTGAATTTGTCATTTAATGACGCTTCCTGCCTGCTTTTATTTTTTCCGTCAATAAAATACCAAAGCATCTGTGCTATTTGCAATGCTGTCAAATCCTGATTATCCTTTGATGGGTCATAACCATATATTCCAATTGAAGAAACGGAACTGCTCATACCTGCATAACGGGTAAGAATACACGCTTCCTCTCCGGTTAAGCCATTGGGGCTACATGCAGAAGCCGGTGCCTCGCTGTTTTTTATAGCGGCAATATCAAAACTAAGTAAATCCGAATTTCTTATTACAGGTTCCATTTCATCCAGTTGCTCTTTTACGGTTCCTACTCTGTAACAATCAAATCTAAGTTTATCCATTGTCTCCAGCATCCGCGGATGTACCAAATAACTTTGAAAGCCAATATGGTTGTAATGTCTAACCATATTAGGTTCACCTGTGAGCATTTCCATTAAAAAATTTTCACTTCTTAACGAAGACTCGCTTTTTAAATCAATAGTGGCATCTATGACTGTTGCATCAATTATTTTATTCAATTCTTTATATGCAAAATACTGAGCCAGGGTATTATCATGCGAGCCACCTAATAAAATAATTGTTTTGTTCCTCTGTAATAATTCTTTTAAAACAAGAGTTATGACAGAATAACTATCGCTTAATGAAGCTCCGTTTTTAATATTGCCTAAATCGGCAATGGAAATATCTTTATGCCAGTAATGGAACTGATAAAACTTTTTTCTTATGACATCGGCCGCATTCTCTTTAGCTTTAAAACCAGCTCCGCGAAATTCATTGATCCCAACAATTACAATATCAATATTTTCCAAATCAGGGAACTCTTCTTCGTAAATACTAATAACACTTGCCATTTGGCTGTCATTATAAGCCATGTCGTCATTTATTGAGGCCACATTGATTGGAGATAAAAATTCGTGGAGATCATTCATCAGCTTTTTCTTTTATCGCAAACCTAACAGATAAAAAGCAAAAATCAGATATTGGAAATAATTATTTTAATGCCTTAAGCAAAGTAGATTAGGTAACTATTGTTTGGCTTACTTTTGCACTTATGGAAAATCTGCTGGCTCAAATAAATAAATTAAAAGAAGAAATAGCCACTTTCTCAAGCGATGATAAGAATCCTGCTGAAATATTCAGGATACAATTTATTGGTTCTAATGGCTCAGTGAAATCACTAATGGCTGAAATGAAAAATGTGGCTCCTGAAAATAAACGTGAAACGGGTAAATTACTCAATGATTTAAAATTATTTGCAGAAAATAAATTTGAAGAGTTGAAAATGGTATCGGGAAATGAACAACAAACAGCCGCAAATTCCATTGATCTTACTTTGCCGGGAGATTCCTTGCCGATAGGAAGCCGCCATCCTATAAGTATTGTAAGAAATAAAATAGTTTCTATTTTTCAACGTCTTGGTTTTGCTATAGCAGAAGGCCCTGAAATTGAAGATGACTGGCACAATTTCACGGCTTTAAATTTACCCGAAAATCATCCGGCGAGGGATATGCAGGATACATTTTACGTTTCGCGAAATCCCGATTGGATGCTTCGTACACATACCAGCAGCGTACAGGTAAGAGAAATGGAAAAAGGAAACCTGCCCATCAGAATTGTATGTCCGGGAAGAGTGTTTCGTAATGAAACAATCAGCGCAAGAGCGCATTGTTTTTTTCACCAGGTCGAAGGATTGTATATTGCCGGCGATGTTTCTTTTGCTGATTTAAAACAAACCCTTTATTTCTTTGTGCAGGAGATGTTTGGGAAAGATATTAAAGTCCGTTTTCGTCCCTCTTATTTTCCTTTTACTGAGCCAAGCGCCGAAATGGATATTACCTGTTTGATATGTGGTGGTACGGGTTGTAATGTATGCAAACATACAGGTTGGGTAGAAATTCTCGGCTGTGGGATGGTGCATCCGAATGTATTGGAGAACTGCAAAATTGATTCCAATAAATATTCAGGATTTGCTTTTGGGATGGGAATTGAAAGAATCACCATGCTCAAATACCAGATAAAAGATTTACGCATTTTCAGCGAAAATGATGTGAGGTTTTTGAAACAATTTGAGAGTGCGGTGTAATGGAAAGATTTAGTTATAAGAATTTTAATTCAAGGGTTTTTTTATTTTAAATTTTAAAATAAAATGAGAAATCCTGGATATTTACTTGCTTGCTGCTTAATGAACATTGGAATAAAAATATATTTTGGCTTGACAGTAATTATTTACTAAGCGGGAATTATGTGAAATGAAATTCTATTATTAATACCTCTTAAAAATATCTTTTATGCAAATTGAGAAAGAAGAAATATTAATTGAAATTTGTAATCATTGTGGTAAGAATGTTTCAT